>JABDCB010000006.1:7580-80759 GCA_013288325.1 Bacteroidota bacterium | reverse complement strand
TAATGGAAAAATTTACGCTGCTATGCAATCCAGCGCATTTCTGTATTCCAGTGTTGACGGACGTCATTGGGTAGATGAAACCGTAGCCGATAACGGTTTTGGTGATGGTAATAATTCCGATTACAATAAACTGGAAGTATATAACGGAGCTCTGTATATGGCTGTAACCAACTATAGCAATGGAGCCCAGCTTTATGTTACCTATGACGGAGTTAACTGGAGCCAGCTGATGAACAGTGGATTCGGGAGAGGCGCCAATCTGGAACACATAGATGATATGCATGCTGCCTACGGACAATTATGGATTTCCACTACCTATGGCATGCCCTCGATACAACCCAAAGGAACCATTCTTTCCAAAGGGAAACGCCCCGGAAGAATGGTAAGCGGCAACACCACATTTATTTATTTTACCAAAGACGGAAGCAACTTTATTCTTGCCGACAGCACAGGATTCAATAACGGCGATGGAAATGCTCAGTTGAGCCATCTTAACTATGATATATATGTGGGCGCGTACAACAGTAATGGATCTCAGGTATGGAGAACCTGTGTATCTCCTTCTCCGGTATTTTCTGTCCCTGCAGCATTTTGTGTCAACACACCTATAACATTCTCCGATACTTCTTCCGGAATCACACAGTATATGTGGTATCTCAACGGCACGCTGAAAGATTCATTACACAGCAGCTATACCTTTACCCCTACTGCTACAGGAAGCCAAACGATAAAACTTGTTGTTTTTAACCATGCCTGCGCAGACAGTCTTTCTCAGACATTTAAAGTAAATGGAGCCGTTACCATGACACTGGGCGGAAATAAATCCTTATGTCTGTTTGATTCCATTACCATTAAACCAACCACCAGCGGAGGCACTACTCCGTATACCTATTCCTGGTGCATTGGATCCAGAACCGACTCCATACGGGTTGCACCTCTCTCTCAAACTACCTATACCCTGCAGGTAACCGATCAGGATGGTTGCGCAGCTACCGATACTTCACAGATCACTATTCTTCAGATCCCGTCGGCAGGCATATCATCCAGTCAGTATGTGTGTACAAGTGATACCGTTATTGTAGGCGGCAGCGCCTCAGGTACGGTGGCGCCTTATACTTACATCTGGAATACCGGAGCACATACGGATTCCATTTATGTTAAGATCCTGACCAATACCACGTATACCCTTACCGTACACGATGCCAACGGATGTCACGCGATGGATACGCTTACCGTGGATGTTGTTGCTGGCCCGATTATT
The DNA here is from genome assembly GCA_013288325.1 of Bacteroidota bacterium. Lineage (GTDB taxonomy): Bacteria > Bacteroidota > Bacteroidia > Palsa-965 > Palsa-965 > Palsa-965. The sequence goes on along the minus strand of JABDCB010000006.1, from coordinate 79,498 downwards.
ACCGGTACCGTTACAGCTCCTGTATCCGGTGTAATTGCTTCCGGAAAAGCATATCTGATTAATTACAATGCCTTGCCGGAAAAACAATTTGTAGTGGATACCGTGCCCATTATAGCCGGACGTTATACGTTTACGCATGTAAACGGTGGCAACTATTTTGTTTTTGCAAAAGCCAATGCTGCTACTTACCCCAATGTGGTAAAAACATATTACCCCAATGTCGATGACTGGATCAACGGTACCATTTTATCAGCCCCCTGTCAGACACATGATACGGCCAATATCGTGATGATAGAACTTACACCGCCTACAGGCAATGCCACCTTTACAGGACAGGTTAAGCAGGGTTCGGGATACGGCCATACCCATCGCCCGCAACCCCATAACAGCAGTCACCAGCCCGGCGATCCGATTCCGGGACTTGATGTAAACCTGGAACAACACCCAGGCGGAATTATGGTTGCACATGACACCACAGATGCAGGAGGAAATTACCATTTTAATAACATCCCTCCGGGCGATTATGATGTATATGTAGACATTCCGGGATTGGGAATGATATCGCAATACACCTGTCTGGCAACCGGGGCCAATACATTTACACAACTGAATTATGTGGTTGATTCGTCCCATATTTATAAGGATTCTGTTCTGGTAACAGGCATTATCAATACCACTCCCGGAACAGGACAGTTGGCAGCTTATCCAAACCCATTCCGCGACGGACTTCGTATTGTATATACATTGACAGAGCCGGATCAGGTATCTATCGGCATCTACAATTTATTGGGTCAGGAAGTTATTCCGGTAATGAATAATCATCAGGAATCAGGAGATTATGAATTTTCTCTTAATATTAGTCCCGATCAACTGCCTCCAGGAGTATATTTGCTGCGGATGACTGTAAACGGCAATAGCGAAACACGCCGATTGGTCAGAATTAGGTAAATATCTGCTGTTTGAATAAAAAGGTACATATTGCTGCACTCCTTCAGTGCCTGACAGGGCTCTGTTTGCTAGCGACCTTGGGGGCGGCACAGACTTTCAATTTCCGCACCTATTCGGTTGATGAGGGTCTTACCCAAAGCCAGGTGCTTTCTGTTTTTCAGGATCACAACGGATTAATGTGGTTTGGCACCAACAGCGGAGGAGCTTCTTCTTTTGACGGAAATAAATTTACCACCTATACCGAGAAGAACGGGCTTATTCACAACATTGTTTATTCCATTTGCGACGATGCCAAAGGCGATATCCTGTTTGGCACCTATGGAGGAGTTAGTATCTACAATGGATTCAGCTTCCGTAATTTCAACGATTCCAATGGACTTCCGCATAAGCGTGTATATAAAATTATGCGCGATCATGAAAACAGAATCTGGATAGGCACCGCCAAAGGAGTATGTCTGCTGGAAAATAATCACATCATTCCTTTTAAAAAGAATGAAGCACTTAATCAGAGTGCCGTATTTGCCATGTATGCCGATAGTAAGGGGCGGATCTGGTTCGGGACTTTGAACAACGGAGTATTTGTACTCGAAAATAATCAGCTTACACAGTATACCCATGCGCAGGGACTCAGTGATAACTTTGTGCGAAGTATCATTGAACAGAAAGACGGAGGCATCCTCGTTGCCACTAACAATGGATTGAGTCGCATCGTAAACGGAAAAATAGATACGGAGTTTAAAGGTCCTCCGGGAGATCAGATCTCCTTTTCAGGATCCTGCTACGATCAAAACGGAAACATCTGGTTTGTTACCGGATCAGGAGCGTATAAATTCAGCAATGGTATTTATACCCGCTTTACCACCAAAAACGGATTAGGTTCCAACAACATGCTTACTGTTATCTGCGACCGGGAAGGTAATCTCTGGTTTGGCACAGCAGGGACAGGTGTTTCCAAACTTAGTCAGGAAACATTCTTCAATTTAAACTCCAACGACAGCCTTCCCCGTGATTATGTAAACTCCTTATTTATTGATGCCGCCAAAAACAGATGGATAGGACTTCAGAATGACGGTGTTTTTAAGATGAATGAACACAACAAAGTAGTAGCATCTTTTCAGCCCGATGTAAAACACCCTGACAAGTCTATAGCCGGAAGCAATATCAACTGTATGCTGGAAACGGAAGACGGTAGATTGTGGTTTGGTACCAGCAACGGATTGAGTATTTATGACGGAAAATCTTTCTCCAATTTTTATACGGCCAACGGACTAAAGGATAATAAAATCTATTCGCTTGAAAAAGGTGCAGACAACCGGGTTTGGATAGGCACCCGAAACGGGGTTTGTTATTTTCCATATCCGGCTCCGGAACAAAACAAGACGGCTGTTGTCATCAACGATTTTCCGGCCCTCAATGATTTGCTTGAAAAAGATTACAAATCTGTTATCTGTATTTATGCCGACAAGAAAGGTGTACGCTGGTTTGGAACAGAAAAAGGTGCTGTAAGAGAAGAAAACGGTCAGCTGAAGGTGTTCCGTAAAAACGAACACTTATCGGACAAACGTGTTTCCTGTATCACAGAAGATGAAGAAGGCAAAATCTGGTTCGGAACGGATGAAGGTATATTTGTATTTGACGGTACTCATTTTTTTAAAGCCGATGAAAACAATGGTTTATCATCCAATAAAATATATCTGATCATTTTTGATCAGAAAGGTTTTTTATGGGTAGGTACCAATAAAGGACTCGATAGGCTGGATGCAAAAAAATTCAGAGATCAGCGTCTCGTAGAGCTTCGTCATTATGGCAAGGAAGAAGGTTTTAAAGGGGTAGAATGTAATGTAGGCGCTTGTTCCAAAGACGAAAAAGGAAGAATCTGGTTTGGTACCATAAAAGGGGTAACGGTATATGATCCGAGCCTTGACAAACGAAATTCTGTGGAACCCCTTACCACCATTTCCAAAATCCGCCTCTTCTTTCAGGATGCTGATTTCGCTCCCTGGTCAAAAGGCATCGACTCCATCACCAAGCTTCCCAAAGAACTGGTACTGCCTTACAACAAAAATCACCTGACATTCGATTTCAGAGGTATCAGTCTTACCATTCCTGCCAAAGTTCAATATCAGTTCCGGCTCGAAGGTATTGACGGAGACTGGGTGCCTGCTACTTTTAAAAATGAAGCGACCTATTCATCCCTTCCGCCTGGCGCCTATACATTTGAGCTAAAAGCAAGCAACAATGACGGGTTGTGGAACAAGGAGGCATTTGAATTCCGCTTTCGTATCCTTCCTCCCTGGTATCAAACCTGGTGGTTCTATACGTTATCTGTGCTACTTATTCTTACCGGCGTTTATCTCTTTATCAAAATACGCACCGCACAACTGATCAAAACCCAGGTGATGCTCGAGACCCAGGTAAGGGAAAGAACCAGTGAGCTGAGAGAAGAGAAAGAAAAGGTAGAGGTGATTAACAAGGAAATAAGCGCACAGAAAACCATTATTGAAACCAAGAACAGGGATATTACAGATAGTATCCAGTATGCCAAAAACATACAGGAAGCCATTCTTCCTCAGCTGGAGGTTATCTCTCAGGAGTTTCCCCAAAGTTTTATTCTGTATATGCCGAAGGATATTGTGAGCGGCGATTTTTACTGGTTTGCCAAACGGAAGAATAAGAAATTTCTGGCTACAGCTGACTGTACCGGTCACGGTGTGCCGGGTGCTTTTATGAGTATCATTGGCAATACCATTCTGAATGAGATTGTAGCTGAAAAAGAAATATTGCAACCGGGAGAAATCCTCAACGAACTTCATGCCGGCATCAAAAATGCCTTGAAACAATCGAATGCCGAAGGCGAGCGCAGGGACGGTATGGACATTGCATTATGTGCGATAGAAGATGGCAGCAATATTCTGGAATATGCAGGTGCTAATAGGCCGTTGTGGATTTTCAGGGGCGGAGCCCCCGACAAGATGGAGGTGATAAAACCCGATAAATTTCCTATCGGTGGATTAGAAATGGAAGAAAAGCGTCGATTTACCAATATCCGACTGGAGCTAGGTAAAGGAGATATGATTTATCTGAGTTCGGACGGATATGCCGATCAGTTTGGCGGTCATGCCGGAAAGAAAATGATGGTTAAAAACTTCCAGAAGCTGCTTACCGAAATCCTTCATTTACCGGTAAATGAGCAGAAAGAAATACTGCGAAATCACTTTATCAACTGGAAGGGTGATCAGGAACAGGTAGATGATGTACTGGTAATCGGATTCCGGTTCTGAATAGCCCCTTCCGGGCTTCGTTCATCCCCCAAAAATATATAACTTCGCACACCCGCTCGCTATACGAAGGGTAACGTAATCTTATGAGTACACGTACAAAAATTGCAGCACTGCTTCAAAGCCGTGAATTTGGAAAAGAATTTACAGTAAAAGGATGGGTCCGGACCTTCCGTAACAATCAGTTTATAGCCATGAATGATGGCTCTACCCTGAATAATCTTCAGGCGGTAGTGGAACTGAATTCCATGGACGAGAGCTTGCTGAAACGTCTTACCACAAGTGCTTCCATATCCGTTACCGGTGAATTATGTGCCTCATTGGGTAAAGGTCAGGCTGTTGAACTGAAGGTGAAAAAGCTGGAAGTGCTGGGCGATTGCGATGCGGAAAAATATCCTTTACAGCCTAAAAAGCATAGTCTTGAATTCCTGAGGGAAAAGGCTCATCTGCGTTTCCGTACCAATACCTTTGCTGCCGTATTCAAACTACGTCATGTGCTTGCTTTTGGCATTCACAAATTCTTCAATGAACGCGGGTTTGTGTATATGCATACCCCTATCATTACCGCTTCCGATGCTGAAGGCGCCGGTGAAATGTTTAAAGTAACCACGCTTCCTTTTGAACAGACACCCCGTAATCCGGAAGGCCAGGTTGATTATAAAGAAGATTTTTTTGGAAAAGCTACCAACCTCACTGTTTCCGGACAGCTGGAAGCGGAGCTTGGAGCCATGGCTTTTGGGGAGGTGTATACATTCGGTCCTACGTTTCGGGCCGAAAATTCAAATACCGCACGCCATGCTGCCGAATTCTGGATGATAGAACCGGAAGTGGCTTTCAACGACCTGGACGATAACATGCAGCTGGCCGAGGATATGCTTAAATATGTGATCCGTTATGCCATGGATCAATGTCCTGATGAACTTGAGTTTTTAAAAACCCGTCTGCTTGAAGAGGAAAAACAAAAACCTCAGGAAGAACGTTCGGAAATGGATCTGATTGCCAAGCTTCAGTTTTGTCTGGATAATGAATTTCAACGTCTTACTTATACGGAAGCCATTGAGATTCTGAAAAATTCAAATCCCAACAAAAAGAAAAAATTCAAATACCTGATTGATAAATGGGGTGCAGATCTTCAATCCGAGCATGAACGCTACCTGGTGGAAAAGCATTTTAAGAAACCTGTTATTTTATGCGACTATCCGAAGGAGATCAAAGCGTTTTATATGCGTCAGAATGATGATGGAACAACAGTTCGTGCCATGGATATTCTGTTTCCCGGTATTGGTGAAATAATAGGGGGATCGCAACGGGAAGAAAGACTTGATAAACTGGAAACCCGGATGAATGAAATGCATATTCCCGCTTCTGAATTATACTGGTATCTGGATACCCGTAGATTTGGAACGGTACCGCATGCCGGTTTCGGACTCGGTTTTGAACGTCTGATTATGTTTGTAAGCGGTATGGGTAATATACGGGATGTGATCCCATTTCCCCGTACGCCCAAGAATGCCGATTTCTGAATAACGCCGGAGATTTGTAAATTAGTGTGAAGATGCTTAAACAGTCGCTTAGCCATAAACTCCTTCAAAAACTTTCTCCGCAACAGATTCAGTTGATGAAAATGTTGCAGTTGCCTACAGTTGCCCTTGAACAGCGTATCAAGGAAGAGCTGGAGGCCAATCCTGCTTTGGAAGAAGGTCGCGAAGATGAAGAGGATGAAATGGTTACGCAGGAGGAAAGTGAAGTACAGGAAGATCCTGAAAAAGACGGAACCGAAGAGAAAGAGGATGAGCTGAGACTGGATGAAGGAGAGGGCGAAGAGGAAAAGATTAATGCCGCAGATAAAGAAGTAGATATTGATGAATATTTTGAAGAAGACGAAGTCCCTGATTATAAATTAAGCGCCAATAATACCAGCCCGGATGAAGAACGTCGGGAAATACCTGTGGTGTCGGGTACTGGTTTTCAGGATTTGCTGCTGAGTCAGCTGGGTATGCAGGAGCTGGATGAACGCCGTCATGCTATAGCCGAATATCTCATCGGCAACCTGGATGATGACGGTTACCTTCGCCGGGAGCTGACTTCTATCGTGGATGATATCGCTTTTTCTCAAAATATACAGACCAATGAAAAAGAGTTGCTGGAACTCCTGCATATTGTTCAGCAATTCGACCCGCCGGGGATAGGCGCCCGTGATTTGCAGGAATGCTTGTATCTGCAGCTGAAACGAAAACCTCAGACATTTGTTATAGAACAGGCTATCCGGGTAGTGCGTGATATGATGGAAGAGTTTTCGCGTAAGCATTACGATAAGATGGCAAAAAAGCTGGATGTAGATGAAGAGCTGCTGAAAGAGATCATCCAGGAAATCGTCCATCTGAATCCGCGGCCGGGAGATTCGGTAGTGGATAACAAAGGCAATAATCTGCAGATTACACCCGATTTTATTATTCATGTGACCGATGATCAGTTGGAGCTTTCTCTAAATTCGGCCAACTCACCTGATCTGAGGATCAGCAAAGAATATAATCAAATGATGGGCGATTATGCCAACCGCAAAGACCGCACATCCAAAGAAGCTCTTTCGTTTGTAAAACAAAAGGTGGAAACAGCACGCTGGTTCATTGATGCTATCCGTCAGCGTCAGGAAACCCTGCTTTTTACCATGAATGCGATTATGGAGTATCAATATGAATACTTTCTGGAGGGGGATGAGACCAAACTAAAACCCATGATCCTGAAAGATATTGCCGACCGGGTTGGGATGGATATATCCACCATATCAAGGGTAGCCAATAGTAAATATGTTCAAACCCCTTTTGGTACATTTCTTCTTAAAACATTTTTTTCCGAGTCACTCTCCACCGATAGCGGAGAGGAAGTATCGTCCCGCGAAGTCAAAAAAATACTGAGCGATTGTATTGAAGGCGAGGACAAGAAAAAACCGCTCACCGATGATAAGCTTTGTCATATTCTTAAAGACAAAGGCTATAATATTGCCCGCCGTACGGTAGCTAAATACCGTGAACAACTCGATATTCCTGTTGCACGTATGAGGAAGGAACTTTAATGGAAAAGCGTTTCGCCCTTTTTCTAACTTACTGTTTCCATCCCCTGCTTATTCCAACCTATGGGATGGCTACTCTGTGCTGGATATTTGCCGGTCCTTATTTTATTCAGGACTATCGTGTTCCGCTTTTACTTATCAGCATAACACTGGTCACTACCGGTATCCTGCCTGCATTAAGCGCCTGGCTTCTTCTGCGTTCCGGCTTATTGCAAAGCATACAGATGGACGATCGCAGAGAGCGTCTGCTCCCTTATCTGAGCACCGCGCTTTATTATCTCCTTGCATATTATATGCTCAAAAATTTTCCGGTTCCGCTGGTCATGCTCCGTATTATACGCTTATTTATTCTGGGTGCATCGGCAGCTATCCTGCTTACTGCCTGTATCAATATTTTCTGGAAAATCAGCGCTCATACAGTCGCTTCCGGAGGCTGGTGCGGATCGCTTACCGGATTATCCCTGATGTTATACGCACCTCCGTATTATTTTCTCTTTTCAGTCTTTCTTATTACCGGTTTGGTAGGATTTGCCAGGCTTAAACTGGAAGCTCACTCCCCTGCTCAGGTATATGCAGGCTTTTTACTTGGGTTTTTTTGCACGTTCTTTCTTCTCTACTTTATCTGATACCATCACCGGCTCTACAACCGGAAACTGAAGAATAAAAGTGGTTTGTTTTCCGTATTCGCTGTGAACTTCTATTGTGCCATTCAGTTTTTCTATTGCATTTTTCACAATGTATAAGCCAAGACCGCTACCGGTGGAAGTATAATGGCCACGGAAAAACATATCAAAGACTTTCTCCTTCAGTTCTTCCTGAATTCCGATTCCATTATCCTGCACTTCAATAAAAAACTGTCCCGCATTTTTATATGCACTTACCCGTATATACGATTCGGCTATTTCACGACGGTATTTGATGGCATTGTGAATCAGGTTCTGCAAAATCCCCCGCAGCAGACGTTCATCATTTATCAGCAGCACATCGGGGTTCACATCAACAATAAACTCCATCCGCTCACATTTAGGGAGGTTTTTAAGCGACGATACCACATCGGCAATCAGCGCATATAAACAGATCTCTGTTACAGCCGGTTTGCCCTGTTTAATATGCACCACCTCCAATAAACCATGCAGGATGACTTCCAGTTTATTATTACTCTGTTCCAGCTTATCCAGATACTCAAGCACTTCGGGATTGTCAAACTCTATTTTTGCCAGATTGAGTAATCCTGCCATACTCGACAAAGGACCTTTCAGATCGTGAGAAGCTTTATAAATAAACATATCCAGCTCCTTGATTTTGTATCTCAGCTTTTCTTCCGATAGTTTTAACTGAGTAAGATCATGGATGGCAGATACAGCACCGATGGGTAGTCCCTCCTGATCATATAAAGGCTGAGCATTGATAGAAACTGTTCTGGAGGCCCCATTGGTAGGTTGTATGTAAAATGACTGATTGACTATTGTTTCACCGTTCCTTGCCCTCGACAAAGGATCTTCGGAAGCTTGTACCTGTTCGTTGTTTTTCAGGTCGAACATTTTAAAATAGTCGTTCCAGTTATCGGTAGGCACTTCAAAAGGAGGCAGGTTTTGTATGGCCTTTAATGCATCGTTGTAGAGGATTATTTTTCCTTCCGGATTACAGGCCTGGATTCCAACATTAATATTATCAAGTACGGCTTGCAAAAATTTTCGCTCATTATCGAGCCGCTGTTCAAACATTTTCCGTTCCGTAATATCCAGTAACGCTCCGGTAATTTTAATTGCATGACCATAAGAATCATGCAACACATCGGCCTGTTCATTCACAAACCTGATCATTCCATCCGGACGGAGGATACGATGATCCAGGTTGTATTCCGCACCTTTCAGAATCATTTGCTGAAGTGCGCGACTTACCATGTCTCTGTCATCAGGATGAACGGCACTCGTAAAACGTTCATATCCGGCCTCTCTCTTTTCGGGTTCAATACCAAAAATACGATAAGTCTCTTCCGACCATTCCATGGTATTATCAATCAGGTCCCATTCCCAATGGCCCAACCCGGCAATACGCTGAGCACGTGCAATACGTTCTTCAGAAATCTTATTTTTCTGTTCGCTGGCTTTTTTCTGTAAACTGCTTCTGATAGCAGCAGGGAGTCTGGTCAGGTTTGACTTTAACACATAATCATCAACACCTGATTTAATCGTTTCTGCGGCAAACTCCTCAGATACCGCTCCGGTAACAAGGATAAACGGAATATCATATCCATGTTCCTTATAAATTGCAAAAGCTTCTTTAGAGTCAAGTGCCGGAAGGCTGTGATCAGACAAAATAACACTGGGACGAAATTCGGCAAGCGCTTTTATGTATGACTCTCTGTCCTCTACCACATAGGCCAGAAAATCAAAGCCAGTCTTTTTCAGATGCATCTGAATCAAATCAGCATCTGCAGCAAAGTCTTCAATTAACAAAATACGCAATCGCTTATTCGCCATAACTTTTTATCGACCGGAACATTCCGTGTTTACTGGATAACTTCTGTATGATTTTGTGGCTTGTAATTCAAAGTTAATAGACACATCACTTCCGTATCACGCAAAAACGATATATTTCTTACATGTAATTCCATATCAGCGCCAGATATGAAATTCAGCAAGCCATCGACTACAATGGGTTTTGGCATCTTTCCGACTTACAATTAAACGAAATTTCTTACATACATAGCGGGCTCGGATCACACTAACAAGTGCCTCTTTCACTCACCGGACAGGTACATGGTAAGTTTATTGTTACCCGGGTTCCTACATTCAGTTTGCTTTCCAGTTCTATAGTACCTCCCAGTTTCTCAATTGCATTTTTTACAATATACAAGCCCAAGCCGGTGCCGCTTGAGTGTACTGTGGCGCGGTAAAACATTTCAAACACCTTTTGCTGGAATGTATCGGCAATACCGATTCCGTTATCGCTGATAAATATTTTAATTCCGGTAGCCGTTTCTTCGGCTTCCATGTCGATATAATTTTTCCGGCCTGCAGAGCGGTATTTGGCGCTGTTATCAAGCAGGTTTTGAAGAATTGACCGGAGTAGTTTGGGATCGGAATAAAAGGGACGAACAAGCTGAATCTGGCTTGAAAAAACGATTTCATTATAACCGGGCGTATTGCCAAGGCTGGAAATTATTTCGCTCATCAGCAGGCTTAGATTAACCTCTGATATTTCCGGAATACCTTGTGTTATCTTGGTTATATCCACCAGATCTATGAGAATCTTATCCATCTTCCTCGTGCTCTCATCAATCATATCGAAATAATGAAACATGGCGTCGTGGTCAGGCTCCAGCTTGGCCAGTGCTATTAATCCCAGCAAGGAAGAAAGCGGGGCACGCATATCGTGTGTGGCTTTGTACATAAACGTGTTTAACTCGTTTACTTTATATTGAAGCTGTTGTTCCGTTTGAACAGTGGCCGAAATATCTCTTGAATTGATAATATAGGCTCGGCGTTTTGAATCTTTTGAAAGTAAAGATTTACCCATCGCTTCCATGTATATCCACTTCCCGTTTTTATGTTTGCAACGGTATTTTTCGGAAGATACTTCAGCAGGATTACTGCTGTCATGGCTCAGCGCCTTTATCACACCGGGCAGGTCATCCGGATGAATCAATTCATAAATTGCCTTTCCGGCAATCTCATCCGGTTCATAACCCAACACCCGCTGTAAAGATGGATTGGTATAGGATATCCGGTAGTCTGCATCCAGCAAGGTGATAATATCGGACGAAGCTTCGATCAGGATACGGAATAATTCCTCCTGTGAACGCATCTTTTCCTCACTCCGGTGAAGTTTTTGTTCTGCCAGTTTACGTTCTGTAATATCGGTTATGGTGGAACGAGTGATCAGAAAATTTCCGTCCTTATCGAGGCGGGCCGTAGCATTCAGAAGGACAAAAAATGTGCTTCCGTCTTTGCGTACAAACTCCAGTTCCCGGTCTTTAACTCCTTTATCACGAATAAGCTGTGGATAATCTTTTTTAAAACTATCCTTGCTGGAAGGGGCATATAACTCATTGATATTCATTTTTCCTATTACCTCCTCCCGGGTATAGCCCAGCCAGTTGAGTTCGGTTTTGTTCATTTCAATGATCAGCCCGTTACCATTTACGGAATGGTAGCCACAAGGGGCATTATCGTATAAATCTCTAAGGCGTTCAAGGGCCGATTGATAATTTTCTTCCTGATGAATGATTTCCTCTCCGAAGGTCATGGTATTACGGGCCGGTATTACTTTTGGGATCTGCATACTTTATTAATATGAAACGTTAGACAATTTTTGAACAATCATGGTTGATCCGGAATCAATCCTTACGATAAATACAGTAGCTGTTAAGGATTGCAGGGGAAGCTCATATTGAGAAGCTCCCTGATTGGAGAAGGAAAGCAGCTCTCTTCCGGAGAGATCGTAAATAGTTGCTTTCATATCGAAGCTATGTCCCTGGGGACCGGTAACAACCAGCTGATTAGGAAGATGTATTACCTGAATTCCGGTGGTTTGGCCTGCACTCTGTATCCCTGTTTCCGCATCATGCACATGGATTACTTGTTTTGCTATTGCCGAACAGGATCCATTGGATGCTTTTAACGTAACCTGAAAATCACCTGGAGCCATAAACAAATGTGATGGGTCGGCCAGGGTGGTATTTCCGGATCCATCATTGAAGCTCCACAAATAGGATGTTGCGTCCTGGCTTTGGTTGGTAAGATAAACAACCCCGCCTGTTGCCAGCTGAATACTGGTATCGCTTGCCACAAACTGAGCCTTTACCTGCGGAGCCGGATTAACAGTAAACGTATCGCTATAAGAACAACCGATTGATGTGGTGGCAAGCAACTGGTAGTTTCCTGCTCCCATATTTTTTATGGAGTCGGTACCTGCCAGATTAGCATCAGCAGCTATCACAGTGCCTGATGTATTAAGTAAGGTATAGGACCATCCTGAACCTGCAACCCCGGAAACGAGTAATGTACCATTGGTAAGACCGAAGCAGGCCGGAATAGCGGAAGTGATTGCAGGAGGGGAGCTGAAATGGATACGGAAAGGAGCGGCTCCTGACAATGGAATTAAAGGCAGGGAAAAACTAATAGGGTTTCCGGCACGGAGGTCATAATAAATATGATTTGTCACATCTTCCAGACGGATGCATTCGCCAGGGAGGAAAGCGGCATACTCACTGGCCTGAATGGTATAGGTTCCGGCCTGGGCTATATAGGCATGAAGATCAATAACGGTATCTAATGACGAAAGCGGCATGGCATATACGGAAAGGCGCTCATTGGGCCCTACCTGAGTATAACACTGACCTACAGCAGGGTTATTGCTCAGCAATTTCCAGGCATCCAGATCGGAGTTATAATCGGTTGAACCCTGCGGGTCGAAACGGACAACGATATTATCGGTATACCCGTTACCGGAGATTGCCACATTCAGGGCATTGCTCATAGACGATCCGAAGAAAGGCAGAGAGAGCATCAGGAGGAGGAAGAGAGAACGTTTCATGGTTGCTTATTTTATACCACCAAAAGTATTCTTCAGGAATATGTTCTGTAATACGGTTTACTTTCCGTTTTGACAGGTGTAAGAAAATGAAGGTATTTGTGGGCCGGAGGGGGACTGTCGGGAGGCTTAAACATGCTTTATATATTGAGATTCCTATCTTTTGAACAAGAATCCGGAAACTGAACAAATTTTTCAATCATAGTTCTCATTCATAAAATAATGTATATTTGAAATGTCATTATCGTAAAAATATCCGACAACTTTAACATGAATTCAACCGTTTGTTTGTGCTTTAGATCCTATCTCCTTGTGGAAGTAAACCACTGCTCAATCTTATTAGAGGCCTAAATCACAACGTATGATAAAACTGAAAACAGTTGTTCAGCAACTCACCGAAGAGAACTATCAGGGGATTGTGCTTCGGTTCCAGAAAAACAGGGCAGAAAAATTTCTGTCGCTCTTTAAACATTTTCGCGAATCAGATCTTTCGGAAGAAAAGCTTTCTGAAAAGCTGGGGCTGAACAAGACTGCTTACTATACGCTGAAGTCGCGTTTGTATGAAAAGATTCAGGAATTTCTTTATACCAATATTGAAGATCCCCGTATTGAGCTGCTGAGTAATGTGGCCAATATCCATAATCTGATTTACAATACCCCAAAAGATACGGCAATTGCTGTTTTGAAAAAACTGGAGAAAGAGCTTATCGAATATGATATGCCCAATGAGCTGACATCGGTATACAATGCACTTAAAAAACTACACCTCTCTTCTCCTAAATATTATGAATACGCCCAGTTATATAACAAACATGTAGCATATACCATTGCTCTTGACAAGGCCGAAGATTTGCTTTCGCGTTTTACAAAATCGGTAGGGGAATTTCTTATTTCACGCGACCGGAGTATGATTGAGCTATTACAGCTCATGAAGGCAGAGATGGCTAATGTGTTTCGTCTCTATGAATCGCATCACCTGGCTATTTATCGCAACATTCTGAACATCTCTTATGCCCTCTTTATTCCAAGGGCGCAGGAGAATCCGGAAGAAGATTCGGTAGAAGAAATGCTGGCGGCTTCCTGGAAGATTTTTGATGACAACGTACGGGATGCGAACTATCGTTTTTTAAGAACTATTTTCGATTTTCTGGCCTTTGAATATTATCACCGCCTTCGTTTGTTTAAGAATGAAACCCCTTTCTTTGATAAGGTGAATGGCAAACTCGACAGCTTTCTGCTTGCCGATCATTGTTGTGTGACCACCTTATTCCTGCTGTCCAAGGTAGAGCGTTATGTGCAGTTAAACCAGGTAAATAAGCTTCAGGAAGAGGCGAGCGCGCTGACTCACGAGGTTTCAAAAGAGGATGTTCCCAACTTCGTTTATTTTAACCTATACAAAGCGTGTGCGGCCTATTACGCCAAAAATTATGCAGAAGCCGTTAAGACTCTGAGTGAAGTGATTAATTCCATCAGTCTTAAAAATATGCTTCATACCGAAGTGGAGCTCAAATTATTCCTTGCGCTTAACCATTCGATGATGAATAAATACGAACAGGCGGAGATTCTGATAAAGAGCTTGTCGAGGAAACTAAATGAGCGGGAAGAAAACGACTATGAGAATGCACATGCCTTTATTCGCATGCTAAAAATTCAAATGACTTCGGAAGTGAAAGAGGTGGAAGATAAAATACGTAAACTAAGAGATAAATTTACGATTGCTAATGAAGGTCCCCAACGTATTATGAGTTTCCTGAAACTGGATGATTCCTTTGTTTCCGAACTATCGAGGAGTATCAAGAAAACGGCTCACTAACATATCCGGGGGTGGCTTCCTTTGGCGGGCATGTCCTGCCCTACCCGACTAAATTGTTTCCAGGTGGGCCTGTGTAAGCGGCTTATTGAGAAATTGTGAAACAAACTTCCCTTTATTAGCCTTTTCAATATCAATCGGATTAATAGAAGTGGTAAGCATAACGATCTTAACCGGCCCATGGTTAGGGGAGGCTATCTTTTCAAATTCTTCCAGAAACTGAAACCCATCCATCATCGGCATATTTATATCCAGAAAGATGACCCGTGGAAATAAGTCGGCCGGAATATTGCCTGCCCTGGCCAGATTCTGATAAAACTCCAATGCACTCTTACCGCTTGTGTGTACATATACATTGGCCGAAAATCCACATCCCTCAATCATTTTCTGATTGATAAAATTATCTATCTCATTGTCATCAATAAGCATGACAGAAGGGTATTTAGGCGCATTTTTCTTCTTGGCAGTCATTTGGTTTTCGCTTTATTAATTGCTGAAGAGGGTACTGTTTTTTGTCTGGCCGGTATTTGCCTACCGGGTAGCTAAGTTATATAAAATTGACAAACCAGAATAAAAAAACAGCCTCTAACATCTAACTCTTTAACGAGCAAGTGAAAAAAGGCCTCTTGACACGCTTTTTGAAAGTATATTCTCCAGGTAATCGAGATTCATTTTGATAAGCGGTTTTTGCATTATATCCACAATATGCTTATTCCGTTCTGTACCATAAGCCTCTCCTACATTAATAGCCCCCGAAAGAACCACCAATTTGCACCAATCCTTAAGATGAGAAGATAAAAATTCATATTGCTGGAGGAATTCTGCTCCGTTCATAACGGGCATATTCATATCCAGTAATATAACATGCGGCAGCAACTCTCTTTTTTCAGCGCTGCTATCCAGCATTCTTAAATGTTCGAGCGCCTTAATAGGGCTCTGAAATTCCTCTACTGTTTCCGCAAAGTTGTAATGGAGTATCATTTTCCGGTTTACAAAGTTATCGATGGAGTCGTCGTCGATTAACATTACTTTCCTTGGCTTTTTCATAGTTGGGTTTTTATTTGATACAAAGATGTGGCAGCGTTGGCTCACAAATAATTCGATTATGCCGGTAATTAAACAGATGTAAGATTATTCTACACTTTGTTTCTCATTCCGAAATTCCGGTCAGCCACCCCCTACCGCATTACAAATTCACCCTGATTCTTACATACGCAAGAAGCAAGCTCAAATCAGGAAAAAAAAATATTTTTTTCGCCGTTCCTTTGAATCAGAAACAACGGAATAAAAAAATATAAAAACCAACAGCCATGAAAACGTTATCCACTTCCGCAATGATTGCATTCGCTTCTTTACTTTGTATACAACTCCATGCCGGGTCAGCCACCAGACCTTCTCCTGAAAAACCGATGAAAGCCCCTGTTAAGAAAGAAATGGTACGTCGCAACTGTCTGGAAGTAAATAGCTCTATAAGCATCTTCGGAAAGAGGATGAAAGATGTTACCATCCTGCTGTATAAAGGAGACAAACTGATCAGTACCATCCCTGCCAGCAAGAAAGAAGTAAACTCTTTTGTACTTCAGGAAGATGCTCAGTATACCCTTCGCTTTACCAAACCCGGCTGTGCCGACCGGATGATCTGTATCAACACCATTCTTCCCGAAGGTGTGGATCTGAAACCACTGTTTGAATTTGATTTTGATCTGGATATGATTCCTGAACAGGAAGCTGTTAAGAACCCAGCTATCGATTTTCCTGCCGGACTTATCTATTTTGATGAATACACTGAGAAATTTGAACGCAGCGATGACTATGCCGCCAGCCTTAAGAACCTGAATAAAGAATCCCTCGCGAGCCACTAACAACTCACAGACCATCTCTCCAAAAAAGCCCCGCCTGGATAGGCGGGGCTTTTGATTGATAGTATGAATAGAAATTAATTATAACATATCTTATTACTCTTTAGCCAAAGGATTGGCGAGGTTGGAATAGGACAGCAGATCCATCTTAACAGAACCGATAAGCACATCAGCCTGTGCACGAACCGGGATATGGTTTTTATCATCTGAAATCCAGACATTCAGATCTTCTTCTTTCTTAAAAACACGTCCTTTCTGAACAATGGGGCGAAAACGGAGACACTTGATCTTCCCTAAGGAAGTGGTGATTGTTTCCTTACCTACAAATTTAATTTTGAGCTCCCATATCTCGTTATCGATAAAACTCTTGACAGCAAAAATATCACCGGCCTTAGCCTGACTCATATCCAGCGTACGGGCATAATAAAAAGCACTAAGCATATCCTGGGTGTATTCGGGTATGTCAAACATCTTCCCATCGCTCATCACTTTCTGTTTTTCATGATCATATACCTGATCCTGTTTTATCTTATAGCCTCCTTCATCCACACGACGCAAAAACACCACAGGAGCCAACGCGTCTTCATCCAAAAAAGATTCGTAGCGATCACGCACTTTGAAAAAAAAGTCGAAAGCTCCCTTGCTATATCCCCTGCCGATGATATGAAGCGTGGGCCTGTCGTTCAGCATTTTTGTTTCATTGGCCACTTCTATCTCTGCCACACCGGCATCAATCACGCCATAATGAAGCCTGTATTTGAGAAGCTCTCCCCGTTTGAAACTTTCATTTTTGAGTTTACGCAATGACATTGACGGCTCTGCAACCTTCGGTTCATCCGAACGGAATGATGGAGACAGGATACCGATAAGAAGTACAAAGGGAATGAACAGTGACTTTTGCATGGAAATAGTGTTTCGTTACTATAATACAGTCAAAGCACGTGCCAAAAGAAGTTAGCTATTTAAAGGTAATATATATTAAACGAAAATCAAACGGAGGAAGCCTGCAAATTATGATTCAATACGCTATTTATCAGGGCCAAAGCCCAGGATGTCGTTTCTTTTTCACTCTGGCCTTAAGGCCAGGATGAAAACAAGGTAGAATGTAGACTTTAGTCCCGAGAATAAAAGCGGATAAACCCCTCCGGCACTTCCTATACTACAATATTCACAATCTTATTCGGTACTACAATCACCTTTTTAGGGGCTTTGCCGTCCAGGTGCTTATGTGTTTCTGCCTGAGCAAGTACTTCTTTTTCAATATCTTCTTTAGAGAGGCTTAAATCCAGCTCCAGAAAGAAACGGGTTTTACCATTGAAAGATACCGGATAGTTAAAAGCGGTTTCGATCAGATATTTCTCCTCAAAGTGGGGGAATATGGCATAGGAAATACTCTCTTTATGACCCAGTAATTTCCAAAGCTCTTCGGCCACATGCGGGGCATAAGGAGAAACCAAGATAGCCAGGGGCTCCAGAATGGCCCGTTTATTACATTTCAATTCAGTCAGCTCATTTACACAGATCATAAAATTGCTGACCGATGTATTAAAGGAAAAACGCTCCACATCATCCATCACCTTTTTAATGGTACGGTGTAATACCTTGAGTTCGGCTTTTGTAGCCGGCTCATCAGAAACGGAAAACACAGAATCTGCTAAGGAGGCAGGAGCAGGCGCAGCAGGTACAGGATGATACAACCTCCATAAACGGCGGATAAAATTGGATACTCCTGTTATTCCGTTCGTGTTCCAGGGTTTGCTTTGTTCCAGGGGACCGAGGAACATTTCATAGAGACGGAGACAGTCGGCGCCGTATGTTTCTGTGATACCAGGGATTAATTCGTTGGTATATTCATCAAGCCTATTGTCGGGCGACACAACATTGTACTTAGACTTGGACATTTTTTCAACTTCACCTTTTGTCAAGAACAAATTAGATCCCCCCTTTACTCTTTCGTCACTACTAAATATACCATTTCGCCAATAACCACCATGACAGACAAAGACAGCATCACAAAAGTCTGGCCTCCATTTTGTGAATTTATTAATATCTAAAGTAGATTCTTTAACCAGATTAATATCTACATTAATTTGCACAAGATCATTGGTTATTAGAGAACCATTTTGCCCTAATTCATTTAGTCTTGAAAGTGCGTTACTTACATTTTCAGCACTAAAAAACCATGTAATACTTTTGTCAAAGCGATACTCAAAATTGTCTGCTAAGCCATTTAAAATCCCAGTATAATTATCCGTTTTTCTATTTAACATGAATATTTTTTCCGACACCCCCTGTATCATCCCCTGATTAATCAGCTTCTTAGCCGGTTCTTCAAAAGGCACATAACCCAGATCAAACAAAAACTTGGTCCAGAAACGTACATACAATAAATGCCCGGTAGCATGCTCCGATCCGCCTAAATACAAATCCACATTTTGCCAGTAGTTGATCCGTTCTTTGGAAGCAAACTCTTTGCCATTATTGGGATCCATATAACGCAGGTAATACCACGACGATCCTGCCCAGCCGGGCATGGTGGTAAGCTCGTAATCATACTGGCCCTTGTATTTCCAGTTGAGGGCCCTGCCTAACGGAGGCTCACCGGTCTCGGTTGGCTGAAACTTATCAATCTCAGGCAATACAATCGGCAGTTCTTTTTCTTCCACCGTATATGGAATGCCGTCTTTATAATAAACCGGAATCGGTTCTCCCCAATAGCGCTGGCGACCGAATGCAGCATCACGCAAACGGAAATTGACTTTCCCCTTTCCAAGGTTCCGTTTCTCTATCTCTGCAATGATTTTTTTGACGGCTTCTTTAACAGCAAGTCCATTCAGAAAATCAGAATTAATCAATGTTCCTTCCTTGGCCTCATAGGCTTCTTCTTCCAGCTTGCTTTCGATACCGGCTAGAGGTTGAATAACGGGAGGGATGGGAAGAGCAAAATGTTTGGCAAATGAATAATCGCGTGAATCGTGGGCCGGTACAGCCATCACTGCGCCCGTGCCATAACCCGCCAACACATAATCGCCTATCCATACCGGAATTTGTTTACCCGTAAATGGATGCTCTACATAAGCGCCGGTAAACACTCCGGTAATTTTTTTCACATCGGCCTGACGTTCACGCTCGCTTCTGTTCTTGGCAAAATGCACATATTCCTCCACCGTCTTTTTATTTTCCGGTGTGCAGATGCGATCTACCAGTTCATGTTCGGGAGCCAGGGTAACAAAAGACACTCCGAAAATAGTATCGGGACGGGTGGTGAAGACTTCTATAAACTCGGCATGACCACTCAGCTTGAACTTAAGCGAGGTACCTTCCGACCGGCCTATCCAGTTTCGTTGCGATTCCTTGATGCTTTCTGTCCAGTCTATTTCATCCAGTCCCTTGAGCAAACGATCGGCATAAGCCGTTATACGCATACTCCACTGAGGCATGCGTTTCCGTTCTACCGGATATCCTCCCCGCTCCGATACGCCATCCTTCACTTCATCATTGGCCAACACGGTACCCAGTTTCGGGCACCAGTTTACCCATGCCTCGCTCAGATATGCCAGGCGATATTGCATCAACAGCTCCTGCTGCTGTTTTTCGGAAAATGATTTCCATTCGGCTGCTGAAAATAGAGGTATCACTCCTTCCCCTGTAACTGCAGTAACACCTGCATTTCCGTTCTTCTCAAATTCAGCAATCAGGGTTTTGATGGATTCCGCTTTATTGGTCTTTGTATTATACCAGGACTGATAGATCTGAATAAAGATCCATTGCGTCCACTTATAATATTCAGGATCTGACGTCCTTACCTGACGATCCCAGTCGAAGGAAAAACCAATTTTATCCAGTTGTTCCCGGTAGCGGGCAATGTTTTGCTCGGTAGTAACCTTGGGATGTTGTCCTGTTTGTATGGCATACTGCTCGGCAGGCAAGCCAAAAGAATCGAAACCCATGGGATGCAATACTTCAAATCCGCGAAGACGTTTGTAGCGGGCCACAATGTCAGAAGCTATATAACCCAGAGGGTGCCCCACATGTAACCCGGCTCCGGAAGGATAAGGAAACATATCCAATGCATAATATTTGGGTTTCGACACCTGCTCTTCCGAGCGAAAGGTATGATGCTGAGCCCAGTAATTTTGCCAATACTGCTCTACTTTTCTGAAATCGTATTCCATAGCTGCTTTCTTGATGCGATTGAGGTCATGAAATTAAGGATTTTTTTGCTCTGACAGAAGCCAAACTATGTACCGACAGACCATGATCTGTCCCTGGTTAGTTTGTATCTTTACCTCTGAATTTAATATGGAACCTGAACTCCAAATACAAGCTTTATCCGACTGGCTCCCTGGCTTTACCCGTCCCCTGATTATCAGCGGTCCCTGCGGAGCCGAATCGGAAGAACAGGTGATGCAGACCGCACGTGGACTGGCCCAGCTGGGAAGGGTCACTATTTTTCGTGCCGGGGTATGGAAGCCCAGAACACGTCCCAATTCATTTGAAGGCCGGGGTGTAAAAGCATTGAGCTGGCTAAGCCGGGTAAAGGCCGAAACAGGGATGCTTACCGCTGTGGAAGTGGCCCGTGCCGAACATGTGGAAGAAGCCTTACGTCATGGTATAGATATACTCTGGATAGGAGCACGTACGACGGTTAATCCTTTCTCTGTTCAGGAAATTGCCGAAGCATTAAAAGGAGTGGACATACCCGTGATGGTCAAAAATCCTATCCATGCCGATATTCAGTTATGGCTTGGTGCCCTGGAGCGACTTAATCTGGCCGGGATTACTAAACTAGCCGCCATTCATCGTGGTTTCTATACCAGCGATAAAACCCATTTCCGAAACATCCCCCGTTGGGAGCTTGCCATAGAACTACAGACCCTTTGTCCTACTCTACCACTTATTTGCGACCCGAGTCATATTTGCGGACGTACAGACACATTGGCTGCCGTAGCACAGAAAGCGCTGGATCTGAATATGTCGGGATTGATGATCGAATCGCATATCCACCCCGAAGAAGCGTTGAGTGATGCCAAACAACAGATAACACCCGACACCCTCGGATGGCTTCTGGATGGATTAACCATACGCAATACCAGTTCGGACAATCAGGTATTTACCGATCAGCTGGAGCAACTGAGAAGGATTATTGATGAAATTGACGAAGAGCTGATACGCACCCTTGCTAGACGAATGGAAGTGGTGGAACAGATAGGAGAATACAAACGGGATAATAATGTAACTGTTTTCCAGCTGGAACGATGGCTGAGTATATTACGCTCCAGGCTTGCCTCCGGCGTTATTCACGGATTACAGGAATCATTTATCAAAGAAATTTACGAATCGCTTCATAAAGAATCCATCCGGAAACAGACAGAGATCAGCGAAGTGAAGGAAAGAAAGTAATGTTATCGATTTTTTTAAAATGATTAAACGCTGGAACAAAAAGGAGATTGGTAGTGAGAAGACGGTTGCAGCGCTTGCAGCTTCCCTGCAGGTAAGCCCTATCATTGCTTCCTTACTTGTACAACGCGGCATCACCACATTTGATGATGCCAAAGCTTTTTTCCGCCCGGAAATGAGTGCCCTGCATGATCCCTTTCTGATGAAAGATATGGACAAGGCCATATCCCGTATTGAGAAGGCCGTTGCTGGCGGAGAAAAAATACTTGTCTACGGCGATTATGATGTGGATGGCACCACTTCCGTTGCTCTGGTTTATTCTTTTCTTAAATCTTTTTACCCTTCTGTAGGTTCTTATATTCCCGACCGCTACAAAGAAGGCTATGGTATTTCTTTTCAGGGCATCGATTATGCCAAGGCGGAAGGATACTCGCTTATCATTGCGCTGGACTGCGGCATCAAGGCATTGGAACAAATAGCAAAAGCCAATGAGCTGGGAATTGATTTTATTATTTGTGATCACCACCGTCCGGGGGCCAGTCTCCCCAAAGCTGTGGCTGTACTGGATCCCAAACGAGCCGATTGTTCTTATCCATTTGATGAACTAAGCGGCTGTGGAATCGGTTTTAAGCTGATACAGGCCCTGGCACAAAAAAGAGGCATCCCCGAATCTGCTCTCCATGAATATCTGGATCTGGTGGTGGTGAGTATTGCTGCCGACATTGTTCCCATTAACGGAGAAAACAGAATCCTTGCCTTTCACGGTCTAAAACGAATCAACTCCAATGCAAGAGAAGGGTTCCGGGCCATTCTGAAAATGCAGAATATCAAACGTCCCTTAACGGTCAGCGATCTTGTGTTCCTTATAGCGCCCCGTATAAACGCCGCAGGAAGGATTGAAAGCGGCAACAAAGCTGTGGAGCTCCTTGTTTCCAGCAATGAGCAGATAGCTGAAGCGGCGGGTGTTCACATTAACCGCAACAATACCGATCGCAAGGATTTGGATATGAGTATCACCCAGCATGCGCTGATGATGATTGAAAATGACAACGTGATGAAAAGCAGGAAATCAACGGTCCTCTTTCATTCCGGCTGGCATAAAGGAGTTGTTGGAATCGTGGCTTCCCGTCTTACCGAAAAATATTACCGCCCTACTATCATCCTGACGCAAAACGATAACCTCATCACCGGATCGGCTCGCTCGGTAAAGGACTTTGATGTGTATCAGGCTATTGAGGCTTGCAGCGATTTGCTGGTGCAGTTCGGGGGACATAAATATGCCGCCGGACTCACCATGCTTCCCGAAAACCTTCAGGCTTTTACTGAAAAATTTGAAGCCGTTGTTTCTTCCACCATCGAAGAATATATGCTTACGCCCGAAGTAGAAATAGATACCGAACTCCGTTTGAACGAAATAGACGGGAAACTGCTTAGGATACTCAAACAGTTTGCTCCTTTTGGCCCTGCTAATATGGCCCCCATCTTTCAAACCAATGGAGTACAGGATAAAGGTTATGCACGCGTTGTAGGTAATAATCACCTGAAACTGGATATACAGGACCCTGAACATCCAGAAATTTGCTTCCCTGCCATTGCCTTTGGACAAGCTGCTCATCTTGAAAGCATCTCCCGGAAAATCCCTTTTGATGTTTGTTATGCGCTGGAAGAGAATGAATTTAACGGCAGCGTTTCCCTTCAGTTGAATGTGAAGGATATAAGGGTTTGATATAAATAACTATTCTTTCTCTTCAAGCCTGAACTGGTCGCATTTTGCGACCAGTTCAAAGCACTTATTCTCCATATACAACATCATTTGCTGATTTAATTCTGACCTTCTTTTAAAGATGGAAGTGAAACAACTAGATGGCTGGGGCTTATGAGCGGATAGTTCCGCCTATTTTAAAATCACTCTTCCCAATAAAGCGGAAAAGGATTTTTTAGCCTGTATAAGATACTGCTGCTCGGTAATGAGGATTACCTGTTCTTCGTAATTATTACTTAAGCGAAGGCGTTTCTGGTTGTCCAGAATCATCTTTTCTATTTTGCGATTCTTAAGGGCGTATACAGCAGATTGTACGGTTTGTTTCAAACTCATATTCTCCAGATGCACCGGTATATTATGTTTATCCCAATTGGCGAGGGAATAATCCGTACTTAATATATCCACAGCCAGTTTGCTGATAGCCGGGTCAGGATGTTGAATAAAAAAATTGCTGTCGGGTATCTCCCCTTCTTTACGGATAAACTCATGAAACATGCCTTTGTATCCGGCATTTTCAAATTCAATATTATCACCGTGCAATTCATGAATCAGGTACTCACCTACTGTTACCTCCACCTCTTCTTCTTCACCGGCTTCCCCTTCCTGAACAAATTTCAAGGGCTCATGACCATATTGCAATAATATCCGGATGATCTCCTTTTCCTGAATCTCTGCGTCGGCAGATTCTGCCGGAGATTCCATTTTTTCGCCGGGAGCCAATTGCAGCAGCTCATCGGGCATACCCGATGCTTCCGGTTCTTCTTCCTGTTTGGGTTTATCGTATTGCTTTTTTCTACGGAGTTTATTTAGCTCGCTCAGCAATGCCTGTTCATCCACATCCAGGATACGGCTGCATTCTTTGATGTATACCGAACGATAAATAGGTTCCGGAATAAGAGAAATACTTTCTACAATCTCTTTAATGAGTCCCGCTTTCTTTATGGGATCATGAGACGCCTCGTTATAGAGCAAATGTGCCTTGAATGCAATAAAATCCTTGGCATTATCCTTTATGAAAGTCTGTAACTCTTCCGGGCTTACCTTTTTTGAAAAGGAATCGGGATCTTCTCCATCGGGGAAAAGAAGCACCCGCACATTCATGCCTTCTTCCAGCACCAGATCAATACCACGGAAACTGGCCTTTATACCCGCGCTGTCACCATCATACAGAATGGTGATATTGTTTGTATAACGCCGGATGAGACGAATCTGATCAACCGTAAGCGCAGTACCGGAAGAAGCCACTACATTTTCTATACCGGCCTGATGAAGAGAAATTACATCGGTATAACCCTCTACTAAAAAACAGTTATCTAACTCGGCTATTTTCTTTTTGGCAAAATATAATCCGTAAAGAACCTGACTCTTGTGATAGATATCCGTTTCCGGAGAGTTGATATACTTGGCAACTTTTTTATCCGTCTTCAGTGTACGTCCACCGAAAGCGATCACGCGACCGCTTACATTATGAACCGGAAAAATAACACGGGCTGAAAAACGATCGAAATAACGATCAGCCTGAGGCTCGGTGCCTGCTTCTGTTGGACTGGTATTTTCTTTGGAAATGGTAAGTCCCGCCTTGACGAGGTATTCCAGTTTATGTCCTGCCTTTAAGGCTGCATCGCTAAACCCTCTCCACTGATCAAAACTATAGCCTAACTGGAATTTCTGAATAATATCATCCCGAAAGCCCCGCTCTCTGAAATAGCCCAGGCCTACCGAGCGGCCTTCATCACTCTCCATCAGATTTTGAGAGAAATTTTTCTGAGCAAAAGAACACACTACATACAGGCTTTCACGGGCATTATTGGCCTGGATCTGTTCGGCGGTCTGTTCCTCCTCCTCAATACGGATATTATATTTCTTAGCCAGCCAGCGCAATGCTTCGGGATAGCTGAGCTGTTCATGCTCCATGATGAAATTGACGGCATTGCCGGCTTTTCCGCATCCGAAACATTTGTAAATTCCTTTTACCGGAGAGACATTGAAAGAAGGTGTTTTTTCATTATGAAACGGACACAATCCGATCATATTCGTTCCCCTGCGTTTGAGGGAAACGAAATCGCCAACGACCTCGTCAATACGGGCCGCTTCAAAGATGGATGATATGGTTTCTTTCGGAATCAAAAACTGAAAAAATGAAAGATAAATATAAGAAAAAGGAGGGAGCCCTCCTTCTTCTTTCTTATCATTCTTTCAAATCAAAGGTTTCCATGAACTTGGTGGTATAATCACCCTTCAGGAACTGCTCGTCTTTCATCAGACGCTGATGGAAAGGAATTGTTGTTTTTACTCCTTCAATAACAAACTCACTTAAGGCACGGCTCATTTTCATAATGGCTTCTTCCCGGGTCTGAGCCATGGTGATGAGCTTGGCTACCATAGAATCGTAATTAGGCGGAATGGTATAACCGGCATAAATATGCGAATCAATACGAACTCCATGACCACCCGGAGTATGCAAGGTGGTGATCCGGCCCGGTGAAGGACGGAAGTTATTAAATGGATCTTCTGCATTGATACGGCATTCGATGGCATGCAGTTGTGGATAGTAATTTTTACCGGAAATAGGAACACCGGCAGCTATTAAAATCTGTTCACGAATCAGGTCATAGTCAATTACCTCTTCCGTTATAGGATGTTCCACCTGAATACGGGTGTTCATTTCCATGAAATAGAAATTCCGGTGTTTATCAACCAGGAATTCAACGGTACCCACTCCTTCATAACTTACGGCAAGTGCAGCTTTGATAGCAGCTTCTCCCATACGTTCTCTCAATTCGGGAGTCATAAAAGGAGATGGTGTTTCCTCCACCAGTTTCTGGTGACGGCGTTGAATAGAACAATCTCTTTCGCTCAGGTGACAGGCTTTTCCATATTGATCACCGGCAATCTGTATTTCGATGTGACGGGGCTCTTCAATATATTTTTCCATGTACATGGCACCGTTACCAAATGCAGCTTCGGCTTCTTTACTGGCCGATTCGAAGTGAGGACCCAGTTCCTGTTCGTTCCACACAATACGCATTCCTCTTCCACCACCACCTGCCGTAGCTTTGATAATAACCGGATAACCGATTTCAGCAGCAATGGTTTTGGCCTGGATGGCGTCAGAAAGAAGTCCCGGAGAGCCTGGCACACAAGGCACATCGGCTTTCTTCATCGTATCCTTGGCATTGGACTTATCGCCCATTGCATCAATCTGTTCTGGGGTAGCACCGATGAATTTAATATTGTGTTTCTGACAGATCCTCGAAAATTTTGAATTTTCGGACAAGAATCCATAACCCGGATGGATGGCATCCGCATTGGTTATTTCAGCAGCGGCAATAATATTAGGAATATTGAGATACGAATCTTTACTCGGAGGTGGACCTATACAAACCGCTTCATCTGCGAACTTCACATGCAGGGAGTCCTTATCGGCCGTAGAATATACGGCAACAGTACGGATACCCATTTCCCGGCAAGTACGGATAATCCGTAATGCTATTTCTCCACGATTCGCTATCAGTATTTTTTTAAACATAAGTCAGCATTTTGAGTTGGGACATGTACATCGTTACCGGATCCTGCACAGGATACAGCATTTCAGATTTTATCCAATCATTTAAGCCGGTTCAACCAGGAATAATGGCTGATCGTATTCAACAGGTGTAGCATCATCAACCAGCACTTTTACAATGCGTCCGGAAATATCGGATTCAATTTCATTGAAAAGCTTCATGGCTTCAATAATGCAGATTACTTTACCCGGTTTTATTTCATCGCCTACATTGGCAAATACAGGTTTATCAGGACCCGACTGGCGATAGAATGTCCCAATCATCGGGGATTTGATGGTCACATATTTGGATTCGTCAGCTCCGCCGGCTTTGCGTGTTTCTCCGCCTTTCTGTTCCTGCTGAGCTGCAGGAGCAAGTGTTTGCTGAACAAGTTGCTGAACAGGATTTTGTGCTGGAGCCTGTACCATCACTGTTGGTTCGGGCCCTCTGCCTCTGTTGCCTGTTTTGATAATGATCTTGAAATCTTTGTCTTGAAGCTCCACTTCACTGACACCCGATTTTGCTACAAACTTGATAAGATCCTGAATTTCGCTTAACTTCATTGTTGCAGGTATTAAGTTGATATTAGTTCCGTTAGTTTGACTGAAAAGAATCAGGAATTATAAGCCCATTTGAGATAAATAGCTCCCCAGGTAAATCCTCCGCCAAAAGCAGAGAGAATCAGATTGTCTCCTTTTTTTATTTGTTTTTCATAATCCCAGAGCAGCAAAGGAATTGTTCCTGCCGTGGTATTGCCATAGCGTTCAATATTCATGAGCACTTGCTCTGGCTTCAGTTGCATACGTTCTGCCGTTGCATCAATAATCCGTTTATTGGCCTGATGGGCTACCAGCCATTGCACATCCTTACCGGTCATTTTATTCTTTTCCAGAATTTCTGCTGACACATCAGCCATACCTGTTACGGCATGTTTGAAAACTGCCTGGCCTTCCTGGTACACATAATGCTCACGACGATCAATCGTTTCCTGACTGGAAGGATAAGCAGAACCTCCGCCTTTCATAAACAGGTGTTTGATACCCGATCCATCGGCACGCAATATGAAATCCTTCATACCCACATCTTCTGTGGTAGGTTCCAACAATACGGCCCCTGCTCCATCACCGAAAATAATACAGGTAGAACGATCTGTATAATCAATGATGGAAGACATCTTATCCCCTCCCACCACAATTACTTTTTTATATCTTCCTGTTTCAATAAACTGAGCACCTGTTGCCAATGCATACAAAAATCCGGAACAGGCTGCACTCAAATCATATCCCCAGGCATTCTTAGCACCTACCTGATCACATACAATATTTGAAGTGGACGGGAATTCATAATCGGGTGTTACGGTCGCGACAATAATCATGTCGATTTCCATTGGAGAAATGTTTCGTTTTTCCAATAATCGTTTCACCGCTTCAATACACATCACCGAAGTCCCTTTGCCTTCCCCCTTCAGAATTCTGCGCTCCTTAATACCTGTCCTGGTAAGGATCCACTCATCCGTGGTATCCACCATTTTCTCCAGTTCTTTGTTAGAGAGAATATAGTCGGGAACATATCCTCCCACTGCTGTTATGGCGGCTGCTATTTTTGTCATTGAAAGGCCTGTTTAATCTTTTCATGCAGTCTGGCTTCTGCCACATCGTTGGCCAGTTTCAACATATTTTTTACTGCTATTTCATTGGAAATCCCATGCCCGATAATTACGTTGGCATTGATTCCAAGCACCGGAGTGCCACCGTATAATTCGTAGTTGAATCGTTCGAAATAAGAATCAATCAGCTTTCTTTTGCGAAGCATGGTATAAAATGCCTCTGCTTCTTTCAACACCACATTGCCGGTAAAGCCATCGCAAACAATTACATCGGCTTTGTCTTCAAACAAGTCACGGCCTTCCACATTACCTACAAAGTTAAAATCCTTGGAGTCCTTCATCAGGTTATGTGCCGCCTGTGTTACGAGGTTCCCTTTTTCAGGTTCTTCACCTATATTAAGTAACCCGACTCTGGGTTTTTTCATTCCATAAACGTATTCGGCACAAAGTGATCCCAATACACCAAACTGGTATAATACATCCGGCTTACAATCGGCATTGGTGCCAACATCAAGCAGAAGGCCTACGCCGCCGCTTTCTTTAGGTAAAATAGAGGTGATACAAGGGCGAATAACCCCTGCAATGGTTTTAACGGTATACATAGAACCGACCAGCATAGCTCCGGTATTTCCGTTGCTTGCAAATGCATCGACTTTGCCTTCTTTGAGAAGCTGAAAGCCAATACCTATGGTTGATTTAGGTTTTTGAGAAAATGCTTTAGTAGGGTGTTCACCCATTCCTATCACTTCCGTGGTATGAATGATTTCGAATTGCGATGACGCAACTTTAAATTCATCCAATAGCGGAATAATCTGCGTTTCATCGCCGATCAGAATGAGTTTGACATGAGGGGGCAATTCCTTTTTAGCGAGGATGGCGCCCAGCACTGTAGCCCGGGGAGCAAAATCGCCCCCCATGATATCAATCGCTATATTCATAAGCGAATGGCTGGTATCGGAGGTGAAGAGATGTACATGAGAAAAAAGAAATCAGAAATGTTAAGTGCAAAAACTTTATTTCTGATTTCCATCTTCATTTACGTTAAGCAGTGACGGATTTCTCGATGGCTTGCTTACCACGGTAGTATCCACATTCGCCGCAAACACGGTGATAAAGGACAGGAGCTCCACAGTTCGAACACGTGCTCACTGTTGGAGCAGTCGCCTTATAGTGAGTCCTCCGCTTTGCGCTCCGGCTTTTGGAGTGTTTGTGTTTCGGATTTGGCATAGGTCTGTTTTTTAAAATTATTCAACAATAAACGTACTTACTTCAATTTAATATTCTTCAACGCTTTCCATCTCGGATCCGTTTCGGATGCTGTCTGTATGGAAATCTGTTCCAGTTTCTTTATTACTTCCGGATTACAGGCATTTTTTCCTGTTTTTCCCGGATGTGTTCTCCGCAACGGTAGAGAAAGAATCATGTGCTCATACATCAACGTAGACACATCAATCTCATTCGCTGATGCCGGAAGAACGATGATTTCATCATTTTCTTCACTCGCCTCTCCTCCCAACCGCACTATCAGATTCAAATCTCCTTCCAATGGCAATGTCATTTCATCTCCACAACGATCACATTCCAGGATAGCCTTCCCTTTCATCTGAAAATGAAGGACCAACATCGTGGCCTGTTTTTGCAAACCTACATGAAAGACAAATTTTCCTTTGGTAATTTCAGAATGCTCAAAAGATGCAAAAAACGAATCATCCAGTTCAAATACAAAATCGTGTTTACCTATTGGCAGACCCGCGAACTGAATAATATGCTTTTCTTTCTTGACCATATTCTGCACGAAAAGGCAGCAAAGGTAAAAATTTATGTGGGATCACCAAACGGGAGGGATTAAATACCGGCGATTTTAATCGAAAAAGCATTGAAAAAACGACAAACCATCGATTTTTTTGTCTGTTTTCACTAAAATCTATTGTTTTTGGACTTTCTCCGGACCTTCAAAATCTATTAATCAAACTAATATGACAGCCCTTAAAAATATACCAGCAAATCAATCCCGACTTCTCTTTACGAACGTTCTTTCTTAAATACGCTGATTTTCAATGGATCAGAAGTCAGTTCGTGGTATTCGTTCCGTTTACGATAAATATCACAGGCCATATAGATAGCCTTACGGAACGATTCCTCGTTAGCCTGATTTTTACCGGCAATATCATATGCTGTTCCATGATCGGGTGAAGTACGGACAAAACGAAGACCGGCGGTAAAATTAACCCCGGTTCCAAAAGAAAGTGTTTTAAATGGCACCAGCCCCTGATCATGATACATAGCCAATACGGCATCGAATTTAAGATAGGAGCCATTTCCGAAAAAACCATCAGCCGGATAAGGACCCCAGGCCATAATCTGCAGCTCTTTTGCTTTATTAATAGCCGGAACAATTATTTCCTGATCTTCTTTCCCCAATGTTCCCTGATCACCGGCATGTGGATTCAAACCCAACACGGCAATACGTGGCTTACGAATTCCAAAGTCGCGGATAAGCGTGGTGTTCAGTATTTTTATCTTATTCAGGATGCCTTCCTGACTAATGGAAGAAGCAACCTGTGCCAAGGGCATATGGCCCGTTACAACACCCACCCTTAATGTATCGGACACCATCAGCATCAACGCTTCGGGATTGCCAAAACGGCTTTGCAGGTATTCGGTATGACCTGGAAAATTAAATGACTCCGATTGTACATTATGCTTATCAATGGGTGCAGTAACTAGAACATCAATCTCCTTTTTATCCAGTGCGTTGCTTGCCGCTTCGAGCGAAAGAACAGCATACTTTCCTGCGGCTGGAGAAGATTTGCCAGGCTCTATAACCACTTCTTCCTCATAACAGCTTTGCAGATTAGCCCTTTTGGGATTGGGAGTCTCTCCTTCTTTAATGTAGTTGAAACTAAAATCCTCCACATTCATCAGTTTACGATAAAAGGAAGCCGTTTTGGCTGAACTGTATACAACAGGTGTACAAAGATCAAAGATGGCCGGATCCTGAAATGTTTTGATGATGATTTCCATTCCAACCCCATTGATATCTCCCTGGGTGATCCCTACACGTATTTTATTTTCTGACATAAGAAGACAGGATCAAGATTAATGCATTAATTTTTCGCCCATTCAAAGGTTGCGAAAAAAGTCGAATAATAGTCTTACCCCAACCCCGGTACCGCCTTTGATACGGTATGAATCACGTGCCGGAATGAATGCCGGACCCGCAATATCAAAATGAAGATAAGGATAGGTGGTGTATTTGTATAAGAAGCGACCGGCAGTAATAGCTCCGGCCACGGCTCCTCCAATATTCTTCATATCGGCCAGCTCTGACTTAAGCATATCATCATACTCTTCCCAGAAAGGGAATTCGGCCAGTCGTTCATGTACATTATTTCCACTGGTACGTAATCTCACTCTGAAACGGTCGGGCGCATCACCCATTACAACAATTCCTGCGCTGCCTATGGCAGCAGCTGCTGCTCCGGTAAGGGTAGAGAACTCGCAAACCAGCTCCGGATCATACCGTTTTGCATAATGCAAGGCATCGGCCAGAATCATTCTTCCTTCTGCATCCGAGTTAAGCATTTCTACCGTTTGTCCGCTCATCATGGTAATAATATCGCCGGGTGCAAATGCATTTCCTCCGGGTCTGTTATCCGTGGCCGGCACAAGTCCAATCACATGTACAGGCAGTTTTGCTTTGGCAATTGCATACAATGCAGCTCCTACCAGGGCTCCTCCTGCCATATCACATTTCATCATGTCCATGGAGTTGGGCGTAGGCTTCAGGCTCAATCCTCCGGTATCATAGGTAACACCTTTTCCGACTAACACATACGGTTTTTTATTCTTTGCATTGGCTGGCTTGTATTCCATAACACTAAAGGTAGGAGCATCCACACTGCCCATATTGACAGCCAGCAAGCCTCCCATTTTAAGAGCACGAATCTTGGCTTCTTTCAATACCTCCACTTTGAAACCGGCTTCCTTACCCAGTTTTTCAAATGCAGCGGATAATTGTACGGCATTCAATTTATTGGCCGGTTCATTTACCAGGTCACGGGCACGCAGGGTGGCATCCATACAGATATTCATCATATCCAGATCCCTGTCTTTCAGTTTCCGGCTATTAATAGCGATAGATTCCAGCGAATGACGGTCCTTTTCTTTAGTGCTCTTATATTTCACAAACTGATAATTGCCAAGCGCCATTCCTTCTGCCAGCGCCAAAGCCAATGCCGGTTTATCTTCTATGTCGGCTATAACCGCTTCTTTTATCTTATACTCATTACACCGGTCGGCAAGTGTTGAACCCGCTTTGCGACAAATCTCTAAAAGCTGTTCAGGGCTTTTTTTCGGATCAATCAGTTGCAGAAAAACATAACGACTGAATTGGTTAAGGATAACCGAATGGCGGCCATGCTCAAATTCCGTTTTCACGTATTCCGTTTCCGTGGTGGATAAGCCAAGAGGTTTAAAATCAGTTCGCAGGCTACATAAAACAATAAGATTGTCATTCGGCCTGACTGCTCCGGCCTTCTTCAGTGTTGTCATTCTTTTTCCTACTTTTGAGGAGGGTAAATGTAGAAAAATTGCTTTTCTAATCATAGTTTATTCAAAAAGAAAGATATAACGTGAATGTGATCGATCATTTATTGTCACGGGCGCTGCGCCTTGAATTCCTGACCATCGAAGAAGGAGTATTGCTTTTTGAGCAAGCCCCTATTTCGTCACTTATTTTTACCGCCAACGAATTACGCAAGCAAAAAAAGAAAGATGGGAAAGTAACCTGGATGATTGACAGAAATGTCAATACCACCAATGTTTGTGTTGCGAATTGTAAGTTTTGCAATTTCTACCGGATTCCAGGTCACGCCGAATCGTATATCACCGATATAGAAACCTATAAACAAAAAATTGAAGAGACATTCCGGTATGGAGGTGATCAGCTCCTGCTGCAAGGCGGGCATCATCCTGAACTGGGATTAAAATTTTATACCGACCTTTTCAGAGAACTGAAAAGCCTTTACCCTAAACTGAAGCTGCATTCACTGGGTCCTCCTGAAATAGCACATATTACCCGCCTTGAGAAATCGACCCACACGGAAGTATTGAAAGCATTGATGGAAGCCGGGCTTGACAGTTTGCCAGGGGCAGGAGCGGAAATACTTAATGACCGGGTAAGGAGACTTATTTCCAAGGGAAAATGCGGAGGAAAAGAATGGCTTGATATTATGCGGGCAGCTCATCAGCTGGGTCTGACCACGTCTGCCACCATGATGTTCGGACATGTAGAAACTATTTACGAACGTTTTGAACACCTGGTATGGCTAAGAGAAGTACAATCGGAAAAACCGAAGGATGCCAATGGTTTTCTTGCGTTTATTCCCTGGCCTTTTCAGGATGACGGAACCCTTCTCAAACGCCTGAAAGGAATAAAAAACAACGTGAGTGGCGAAGAATATATTCGCATGATAGCCATGAGCCGTATTATGCTCCCGAATATTGATAATATCCAGGCCAGCTGGCTTACAGTAGGTAAGGAAGTGGCCAAACTATGCCTGCATGCCGGGGCCAATGATTTCGGGTCTATCATGATAGAAGAAAATGTGGTTTCCGCCGCCGGAGCTCCCCATCGGTTTACCTCTGCTTCAATTCAGCAAGCCATTCGCGAAGCAGGATTTGAACCCCAGCTAAGAAGCCAGAAATATGAATACCGGGACATCCCCAAACAAATGGAAGAACAGGTCATTAACTACTAATCCACACCTTTTCTAATTCAAATCTAATTTAGTTTGAGCCTTTTTTCCCTGACTTGAACGTTTCTGTGATAGCTCATGGACGAAAAATCGGCAAACCGTTAATTTGTTGCGTTTTTAGCGAGTATTCAGTCATAATTGAGTAAATTTAGAATGGATTTCACTTTTCCTCCATGAAAAGATTATTACTCCTGTCTCTGTTTATCCTTTCCTTCGGACAGATTATTGCTTCCCACCTTGTTGCCGGGGAAATTACGTACCGTTCTATTGACCCTACCTGTCATGATTACGAAATAACTGTTACTACATATACTGATTACGTGGGCGTCAGCCATGCGGCAGACAATTGTAGTGTGGTTGTATACTTTGGTGATGGCACCAGCGCAACAGCCAATCGCTCCCTCGTCCCCTCCGAAAACGATGCTGCTCTTTCCGTTCCCGTGCCGTGCGGCCCCAGTGCCGGAAACGGAATGCCTCTTTCCTTGATCGGTTATCCTCAGTATCCGAATTTTAAAAAAAATATCTACCGGGTTGATCATGTTTACCCGGGTTCAGGCTCATACGTAATAGCCATTAAGGTTCCTAATCGGGTAGCCGGCATTTGCAACATCCTGAACTCTGACAATATTATGTTTTGCCTCCAGTCTGTTCTTGTTATTAATGACTTTATAGGCTGCAATCAATATTCTCCGCAGCTATCTACTATCCCTCTGGATATGGCATGTGTAAACCATTGTTTTTATCATAACCCCGGTGCATTTGACCCGGAAGGCGACAGCCTCAGTTATTCCCTTTCTCCCTGTTATGATACCACCCAGGCTCCTCTTGCACAATGGTCCCCGCTTCCTGTCACAACGAGTGGTTCCTTGTCCATCGATCCCGTAACCGGGCTCATGAGCTGGTGCTCACCTCCTGATATTTGCAGTTATAATATCTGTATCCGTATTACCAAATGGAAGAAATGGTTTGGTACCTGGTACAATATGGGCTATGTCCAAAGGGATATGGAGATCATTGTTTCCACTTGTAACAATGATAACCCCGTATTGAACGAACCCAGGGATACCTGCGTGATTGCTGGAGCCCACATACATTTTGTAATGACAGGCAGTGACCCGATCAGCGCCAACGGATTAAATCTAAGCGCGTCGGGAGATGTTTTTCATGTAGTGGCGCCTATCGCTACATTTCCTGTAGCACCTAATCCGGCTTCTTGTTCCTGCACTTTTGGATCCAACCCTATTTCCAGTCCTTTCGACTGGCAAACAACATGCGATCACATCCGTTCTTCACCTCATCAGGTTACATTCCGGCTGGAGAATAATAACGCTTCGGCCCTCAGTTCGGGCTCCCAGCCGGTAGATCTGCTTGATTTTGAAACGATGAATATTACTGTTATTGCCCCGGCCATTCAAAATCTGAAGGCAAAACCGATCGGACAAACCATGCATCTGACATGGGATCAGGAAACTTGCAATCCTTCTCTGAATGGATTTATTCAATATGAAATTTACAGAAAGCTAGGCTGTGATACGCTCAATCCCGGTACTTGTACAACAGGTGTCCCCGCTTCCTGGGGCTATACATTAATCGGCACAACACCTGTTGGTCAGATTACAAACACTTTCTTTATCGACAATAATGGAGGCGCTGGTCTGGTGCCAGGCGTAGTATATTCATACCGGGTTGTGGCTATATTCACAGATGGCTCACAAAGCCAAACTTCAACGAATGTTTGCGCCAGCCTTAAACAAGACATCCCAGTCATCACCCATGTTGACGTCGATTCAACCAGTGCAACTGCCGGTGTTATTTTCGTGAAATGGAAAAACGCCATTGCCGATTCTGCTACCGGACTTGACACCGTTGCCTATCCGGGACCTTATACACTCAAAATATATCGCTCCAACGGATTTGTATTGGCATATCCGGGCTCCACACCCAAACGCGTTTTTACCAGTCTACGGCTTCTGAATCTTCCTGACAGCATCATAGACCGGTCTCCGGTATTGAATACGCAAGACAGCGCATGGTCTTATAAAATCGACTTCTACAGCTCCACTACCCTGATAGGGTCTACACAAATGGCGTCGTCGGTATATCTGCACCTCACCCCTTCCGATCATAAACTCACCCTTACCTGGCAGGATACAGTGCCCTGGACAAACTACCAGTACAAGGTTTATAAACAAGCGGCCACTTCTCCTTATATATGGAATTATATTGGCAGTACTGCCCAGCGGTCTTATATAGACTCAAACCTCATCAATCACCATACATATTGTTATTATATCACTACCTACGGCTCCTATTTCAATACTGCTTTGTCCGATACCTTGCTCAACCGTTCACAGCGTACCTGTATGGCTCCGTATGACAATGTACCACCTTGCGCTCCTATACTCTCACTGAGCTCTGAATGCGAAAATTTTACCAATACACTTACCTGGAACGATCCCAACCATTCTTGTGCCGATGATGTGGTAACGTACAATATATGGTATTCGCCTAACACAACGGATCCGATGACGGTAATACAAACCGTTAGTTTCAGCAGCGATACCGTGCTTGTCCTTACCGATCTTCCTTCTGTAGCTGGCTGTTATGCAGTAAGTGCCCTGGATTCATTCTCCGTAAATCAAAGTGTAAAAAGCAATGTTGTTTGTGCCGACAATTGTCCGTTTTATGCATTACCCAATGTATTTACGCCCAACGGAGATATGGTGAATGATGTATTCAATGCCCTTCCCTACCGGTATGTAGAAAGTGTTGACATGAATATTTATGATCGTTGGGGAGTATTGATTTATCATACTGCTGACCCACATATTCATTGGGATGGAAAGGCGCTCCAGACGGGAGAGCTTTGTTCAGACGGCGTTTACTATTACATCTGTACTGTTTATTCAAAACGACTCAGCGGTACAACACCGTTTGTGCTGAAAGGATTTATCCAGCTGATTTCTTCGCCTGATATCAATCACTAGTTATTATCAGTTGACGGCAAAGGATAATCATTCTCCTTTGATTCCTTTTCCCGGCTATTCTAATAAAACTCTAATTACTGTCCTTTTCTCAATTTTATTACCCTGTCCTTATCTCCAATAAGTGTCTCGAAGCCTCCTCCATACATTAAATTATCAGAAAATGGACAGGCAATCCACAATAAATTAGTAAATTAGAATCCTTTTTGAACCCTCTTCCATGAGAAGATATTTACTTCTGCTTCTGCTTATCCTTCCATTCGGCCGGATTTTTGCCACACACAATGTAGCAGGAGAAATTACATACCGTTCCATCGACCCTACTTGTCATGATTATGAGGTAACTGTTACCACTTATACCGACATGAGAAGTTCGGCGGACCGTTGTTCTCTCCAGGTTTTTTTTGGTGATGGAACCAATGCCTGGGTAAACAGATCTGTGGTACCTGCAGAAGATGATACCGGACTTGGTTTATGTACCGCACCACAAGGTAATGGTATGCCTTTACAGCTGATTGGTTATCCTCAATACCAATATTTCAAAAAAAATATTTACAGAGTCAATCATAGCTATCCGGGATCCGGCACCTATATTATTTCCATGAAAGACCCTAACCGGGTGGCTGGTATTTGTAATATCCTCAACTCGGTCAATATTCAATTTTATCTGCAGTCTGTACTGGTCATCAATGATTTTTTAGGCTGTAACCAATATTCACCTCAGCTTTCCACTGTTCCTCTGGATATGGCCTGTGTAAACCATTGTTTCTATCACAACCCAGGTGCATTTGACCCGGAAGGCGACAGTCTCAGCTATTCTCTTTCTCCTTGTTATGATACAACCCAGGCTCCGCTTGCACAATGGTCTCCACTCCCTCTTACCTCCGGCGGCTCCTTATCAATTGATCCTGTATCAGGGCTCATGAGCTGGTGCTCTCCTCCGGATATTTGCAGTTACAATATCTGTATCCGTATTACCAAATGGAGAAAATGGTTTGGCAACTGGTACAATATGGGCTATGTGCAAAGGGATATGCAGATTCTTGTTTCCACATGTAATAACGATAACCCGGTATTGAATCAACCTAAAGATACCTGTGTCATTGCCGGCACTCATTTGCATTTTATTATGACGGGATCTGATCCTATCCGGGCAAACGGATTACATATGAGTGCTTACGGCGATGTGTTTCATGTAACTCCTCCAATAGCCACTTTCCCGATAGCTCCCGATGCTGCTATCTGCTCCTGCTATTTTGGCTCCAACCCTATTTCCAGTCCTTTCGACTGGCAAACAACATGCGATCATATCCGGTCTTCACCTCACCAGGTTACCTTCCGGCTGGAGAATAATAATGCCCTGGCCGGTTCGGGAAATCAGCCTGTTGACTTGCTCGACTTTGCCACTGTTAATATTACCGTTATTGCTCCCGCCCCGCAACCGGTGCATGCGCGACCCTTTGGCCAAACGATGCATCTCCATTGGAAAGAGGAATCCTGTAACCCTACTGGTAATGGATTTCTGAACTATGAGATATACCGCCGTCAGGGATGCGACACCTTGAATCCTGGTCCTTGTACAACCGGTGTTCCGGCCCCCTGGGGATACAGCCTTATTGGCACCACACTCGTTGGTCAGATTACAGATACTACATTTATTGATAATAACGGAGGTGCGGGTCTGGTACCTGGTGTAACCTATTCATACCGTATTGTAGCACTTTATTCAGACGGATCTCAAAGCCAGCCGTCCAAAAATGTTTGTGCAAATCTTAAACAGGACATTCCGGTCATTACCAATGTCGATGTGGATTCAACCAGCTCAACCGCCGGTGTTATTTATGTGAAATGGAAAAATGCAATTGCCGACTCCACCACCGGTCTTGACACTGTTGCCTTTCCGGGACCCTATACACTCAAAATATACCGCTCCAATGGATTTGTGATGGCACACCCCAGTGCATCTCCTATACGTACTATCAATAATGCATTCCTGTATAGTATGCAGGATAGTATCATTGATCGCACTCCGGTATTGAATACTCAGGACAGTGCATGGTCGTACCGGATCGATTTCTTTTATTTCAACACCACTGCCAGTACATACGTGCTTGTAGGATCTACACAAAGGGCATCTTCGGTGTATCTTCACCTCACCCCTTCCGATCATAAACTCACTCTTACCTGGCAGGATACAGTGCCCTGGACAAACTACCAGTACAAGGTTTATAAACAAGCAGCCACCTCTCCCTATATCTGGAATTATATAGGTAGTACAACCCAGCGTTCTTATGCAGATTCCAACCTTATCAACCATCATAACTATTGCTATTATATCACTACGTACGGCTCTTATTTCAATGCTTCTTTACCTGACACGTTGCTTAACCGGTCACAGCGTACCTGCTTGGCTCCGTATGACAATATACCGCCTTGCCCTCCTATACTCTCGTTAAACTCCGATTGCGAAAACTTTACCAATACCCTTACCTGGTCCGATCCCAATCACTCTTGTGCTGATGATGTGGTAACGTACAATATCTGGTATTCGCCTAACACAACGGATCCGATGACGATTATACAAACCGTTACATTCAGCAGCGATACAGTACTTGTACTCACCGATCTTGCTTCTGTGGCGGGCTGCTATGCAGTAAGTGCTCTGGATTCGTTCTCCATAAACCAAAGTATTAAAAGCAACATTGTTTGTGCAGACAATTGTCCTTTCTATGCCTTACCCAATGTATTTACTCCAAACGGTGATAATCACAACGATTTTTATGACGCGCTCCCATACCGTTACGTAGAGAGTGTTGACATGAATATTTATGATCGCTGGGGAGTACTTCTTTTTCACACCACTGATCCCCATATTCATTGGGATGGGAAAGCCATGCAAACAGGAGCAGTATGCACCGACGGTGTTTACTATTACGTTTGTACGGTCAATTCAAAACGACTCAGCGGGAATGTTCCTTTTGTTTTGAAGGGCTTCATCCAGCTTATTGCGTCACCCGACGCCAATCACTAATCAGCCCATGTTTACAGGAATTATTGAAAACGCCGGAATCATCTCCGCTTTAGATCCGGAAGACGGAAATTTGAATATTCGCATTCGGTGTCCGTTTACACACGAACTTAAAATCGATCAGAGTCTTGCTCATAACGGAGTCTGTCTCACCGTTGTTTCCATAAAAGATCAGGAATATACGGTTACGGCCATCGCAGAAACGCTCCGAAGAACAAATCTGGGTAATCTCCACATCGGAGACACTGTAAATCTTGAACGTTGTTTAAAGGCCGGCGACAGGCTTGACGGGCATATTGTTCAGGGACAT
Organism: Bacteroidota bacterium; assembly: GCA_013288325.1. Classification (GTDB taxonomy): domain Bacteria; phylum Bacteroidota; class Bacteroidia; order Palsa-965; family Palsa-965; genus Palsa-965. The sequence continues at coordinate 38,601 of JABDCB010000006.1, read as the reverse complement.
GTGGATCAGACTGCCGTTTGCAAAAGCATAAGGGATGAACATGGTAGTTTACTTTTTCATTTTGAATACAATCCCTCTCCCGGCAACATAACCGTCGAAAAAGGTTCTGTTTGTGTCAATGGAGTAAGTTTAACCGTTGTAGATTCCGGAGATCATTTTTTCTCTGTAGCCATCATTCCCTATACACTTAAGCATACCAATTTTCAATTCCTGAAACCGGGAGATCTCGTAAACGTAGAGTTTGATATTCTTGGAAAATATGCCGCTAAATTATTGCACCGGTATCAGGGAGTTCCTTTGCCTGCTCCGGGCAAGGAGGCATAAGGCCTCAGATCGTAGATGTGAAGGGTCTGGTATTGTTTCATCTCATACTTCTCATAATATTTTAAATGCGGCATTGATATAGCTGCCGTGTCCACCATCATCATATATTTGGCACCATGCCGTATACGATCCGCTATATCACTCGTATCTTTCATACAGCTGCCTATATTCGTCCAGCCTACCTGATCCATCAGATATAAGGAGATACTAAAACTGCAATCGTCCGGGCAGATTACCGGATCCGAACGTTTTATTCCCATACTTCTCAATACAGGTGTAACTGTTTCATAAGGACTGTTTGCATACGCCCATTTATGCCAGGCCCAGTTATCCATGTCTACTTTAGGTGAAAACAACTGACGGGCGTACATCTCATCACTCTTGAATCCCCAATACCTTAGTCGCATATTATTGGCGCAATAAAGTACGTTATAGAGCATAAATGCAGAAAAGAATAATTTGAGAAAAAAGGAGTTGAACAATACCGGCTCCTGTTTTCTCAAATAATACATAAACGCCAGATGAATGCATAGCGGTACGATTAGAAAATCAACATGGTAATAATCATGATTATTCAGTGAGTAAAAGAAAAGCATGACGAATACAAAATAGCCGATAAGAACGGCCGGCAGAATAATTTTCCATACGGTCTCTACTTTACGGTGATTTACCCCCAGGTAAATAAGACATAAAATCAGATAGATATAAGAAGGAGGACTCAGAACCTGATAAAAGATAAATTCCCTTAACGACTTTAACGCGGCATCCACATCAGGCTTGGAAGTGACCCAATAGGAATGAATATAATTAAGTGTGTATTTCCCCCCATGGAGATCACTATAGTGTCGAGCATAGAGATACCAGGAAGCGACACCCCCTAACACAACAAAAAACGGGATTGCCTGTTTCAATGGCCTTTGAAAAATACGACCTTCCTTTTTAATAGTGATTTTTTTTGTCAGCTCGGCAAGAAATAACAAAGCGATAACTGCTAACATCATCAGGGTAGAGATCTTAAACAACCCCACAAGCAGAAAAAATGCCATGCTTACATAAAGCAGTTTATCTCGCCCATCTTCCCAGAAACGATAAAAATAATAGACGGCAACCAGCATGATTGAAAATGCCGGGACATTGATCAGAAAATTATTGGAGTAAAAGACGAATATGGGAGATGAAAACAAAAACACTACAGCACACATGGCCCAGAAAACATCCTTTAAAAGCCTATAGGATAATTGAAACAATGCATGAAGTCCCCAAAAAGTAATGCCAATGTTAAGAAGTCGGAAAATGTATTCGTGCTTTCCGAAAAGCTTCCAAAGGATTGCAACCAGGTAATACAGTAATGGAAATTCTCCGGCCGATTTACCAGTTGTTTCATCATCACTAAAAAGGATGTGTAAAGAGGGCTGGAAAAAATTCCAATTGCCTTCGTAGTAATTATCAGCAAGGGAAAGACAGTCTGTTTGTCTCCACTGATGTACGCTACTGGGACGTAAAGGCAGTATCTGTACATAACTATACATCCAGGCTAAAAGCAACAACATGCAAAAAAACAGCACTTGTCTCAGAACCGCTTTGGATGTAAAGGATGTTGGCATATGCGGTTTTAGGATTCGGATTCAGCTCTATATTCAGATTACCATTTCCGGTATTTCACCTTCAATAACCAAGCGACCACGCGTGGCTTTTTTAATTTGTTCAACAGTAACACCCGGAGCTCTTTCGAGCAGGCGGAATCCTTCCGGACAAATATCAAGCACCGCCAGTTCCGTGACTATCTTCTTTACACATTTCACACCTGTTAGCGGCAGTTCGCAGGCCGGCAACAGTTTGGATTCTCCGGCTTTATTTACATGCTGCATAGCTACAATGATATTCTTGGCTGCTGCAACAAGATCCATCGCTCCACCCATCCCTTTTACCATCTTGCCTGGTATTTTCCAGTTGGCAATATCTCCTGTATCACTTACTTCCATGGCTCCAAGGATGGTGAGATCAACCTTTCTGGAACGTATCATCCCGAAACTCATTGCTGAATCAAAAAAAGCCGAACCCGGAACAGTGGTGATAGTCTGTTTACCGGCATTGATAAGATCAGGATCTTCTTCTCCTTCAAAAGGGAAAGGCCCCATACCCAATAGCCCGTTTTCAGATTGTAACACCACATTCATTCCCTTGGGAATGTAATTAGCTACCAATGTTGGAATTCCAATACCCAGGTTGACATAATACCCGTCTTTCATTTCCCGGGCTATGCGTTTGGCAATATCGTTTTTATCAAGCATGTCAAATGTTTTAAAAAAAAATGATGAAGGACTTCTACACCCTTTTTCTCACAGTTCTTTGTTCAATTCGTTTCTGATAATCTTTTCCCTGGAAAATACGGTGCACATATATTCCGGGAGTATGAATCTGATCGGGATCAAGCTCTCCCGGCTGCACAAGTATCTCCACTTCCGCAATCGTAATTTTGCCGGCCATGGCCATCATCGGATTAAAATTTCGAGCTGTTTCACGATAAATCAGATTGCCCTGTGTATCTCCTTTCCAGGCTTTCACAAGGGCAAAATCTGCATCAAAAGCATATTCCAACAGATATTCTTTGTTGTGAAAAGTCCGGCTTTCTTTTCCGATAGCAACTTCCGTTCCTACTCCCGCAGGGGTATAAATAGCCGGCATCCCATATCCTGCTGCCATACAACGGGTGGCAAGCGTTCCCTGAGGAATCAGTTCCACTTCCAGCTCTCCGCTCAGCAACTGTCGTTCGAATTCCGCGTTTTCACCTACGTAGGAAGAAATCATTTTTTTAACCTGATGCGTCTTAAGCATCAGCCCGATACCGAAATCATCTACTCCCGCATTATTGGAAATACAGGTAAGACCATTACAGCCCCTGCGTACAAGGGCATCAATACAATTTTCAGGAATACCGCAAAGACCAAAGCCTCCCAGCATAAGAACAGCATTGTCATTGATATCGTGAATAGCTTCGTCGGCGTTTTTTACAACTTTGTTCATGCGAGTCGTTTCTTACAGACCTTCCGTGTTCAAAATCCTGAAAGTCTTTGTTTAACCTTTTAGGCTGCTTAATTATTGATCGAAGGGATCGTCGGGAGGAGTTCCTCCGTCATCCTTATCGTATTTGGAACAATCCAGCTCTATGGAAATCTTCTTTGCCGGTTTGTCAAAATCGCGTTGCGATATTTTGAGCGTTTTATCGGCATATACTTTTTGCATATACAACCCCCAAATAGGCAGAGCCATAGTTGCACCCTGACCCATGGCCATATTATCGAAATGCACGCTACGATCTTCACCCCCTACCCAGCAGCCGGACACGAGATCAGGTGTAAGACCCATAAACCAACCATCGGAATTATTTTGTGTCGTACCTGTTTTACCCGCAATTGGATTGGTTAGTTTGTATTTACCACGAAGGCTGAAGCCTGTACCATACTCCACTACTCCCTTCATCAACACAGTCATAATATATGCTTTTTCCTCATTCATGGCTTCATCCGACTTAGGCATGAATTCGGCAATAACCTTTCCGCTCTTATCTTCAATCCGTGTTACAAAAATGGGTTCTATCCATGTTCCTTTGTTTGCAAAAGTACTGTTGGCACCTACCATTTCGTATACTGAAATATCAGGCGTACCCAGGCACATGGAAGGAACTATTTCGATCGGACTTGTGATACCACATCGTCTTGCAAACTGTTCCACCGCTTTTGGTCCAAACTGCTTCATAATATATGCTGAAATGTAATTGATAGACATCGCCAAAGCTTTTTTGAGGGTGATCATTTTCCCCTCTACCGCTTCATCCGCTTTGCCGCCTGCATTATCCGGGCACCATTCTCCTCCCTCCGGAAGATCAATGCAAGTTCGCACACAAGGCACCTGCATACAAGGCGACCATCCCTCCTGTATTGCCAAGGCATATACAAACGGTTTGAATGTAGATCCTACCTGACGTTTGCTTTCTTTAACGTGATCGTATTTAAAATGTCTATAATTGATTCCTCCTACCCATGCTTTTACAAATCCGGTTTGAGGCTCCATGCTCATGAATCCTGTTTGAAGAAACGATTTGTAGTATCGAATAGAATCCCATGGGGTAAGGGTGGTATCCCGGTCCCCGCTCCAGTGAAACACCCGCATTTCTGTAGGCGTGTGAAAAGCCTGCTCAATTTCAGATTCCGATGCTCCGGCTTCTTTCATATTATGATACCGGTCCGAGCTCTTCATTCCGGCCGTCATCATGTTTTCTATTTCGTCCTTGGTTACTTTCCAGCTGAAAGGGAAATTTTTCTTTTTCTGTTTATTGAATTCTTCCTGGAGATATGGCATATGCTGAGCCACCGCTTCTTCCGCATATTTCTGCATCCGCGAATCAATGGTGGTAAAGATGCGTAACCCGTCACGATACATATCGTAGTTCTTCCCTGTTGCAGGATTCAGATGTTCGGCACACCACTTCTTTAAAAAGCGGTCACGCAGGTATTCACGAAAATATGTAGCCAATCCTTCATTATGATCCTCAGGCCGGAAATGAAGTTTGATGGGTTTGCCTTTTAACTCATCGTATTTGGCCTGAGTCAGATAATGGTATTTCACCATTTGTTTCAGCACCACATTTCTTCTTTGTGTTGTTGTATCCACCCGCCGAGCGCTGGCGGGATTAAAGATGGCAGGATTTTTTGCCATCCCTACCAGCATAGCACTCTGCTCCACTTCCAGTTTATCAGGAGTGCTATCAAAATAGATCTGAGCAGCCGATTTAATTCCTACTGCCTGATTAAGAAAATCAAATTTATTAAGATACATGGTCAGGATTTCCTCCTTCGTATACTGCCTTTCCAATCTTACGGCAATAATCCATTCCTTTATTTTACGTTTGATGGTCTGCCACTTAGTCTGAAGTTTTTCTCTGGGAAAAAGCATCTTCGCCAATTGCTGACTCAGCGTACTTCCACCTCCTGAACTTTTGTCGCCACCAATAATGGTTCTGCTCAAAACACGAAACAATCCTTTTCCATCTACTCCGCTATGCTCATAAAAACGAGCATCCTCTGTGGCTACCAATGCGGCAACCAAGGTTGTGTCCAGATCCTTGTATTTGACATTTACCCGGTTTTCCTTATAATATTTGCCCAGGGTTTTCAGATCAGAGGAGAATACTTCGGAGGCCAGATTTGTTTTGGGGTTGGTTAAATCTTTGGTAGCCGGCAGGTCGGAAAAAAGTGCAATAGAGCCAACCAGAATAATTAACGCTACCGGAGGCAGGAGTAGCAGTATCCAGAAAATGCGGATATAAAGTTTATAAGGACTGGTTTTTTTTTCTTTTTCAGCAGCCATGCTTTTACTTTTTTTCCACCTTCTCAATCCTCATTCCTACGTCCATCACCATTGGCAATTGAGGCTGACGCATGGCCTGCTCGATTATAAAAGTGTATTTGCCCATAAGAGGGAAGCGTTTTGCTTTTTTAAAAACAATTTGGTTATCCCAGATATCGCCCAGTCCTTTTCCAAGCCAACGACCTTCTTCATTGGCTAGGATACATTCAAGTGTATCCCGCGAAGATTTACCGTTTGGGAAAATTGTTTTAATAAAGAGATAGAGGTTGCTGTACTGATACCCGTCTGCATTCCTTACATTAACATAAAAATTATTCGGGGTGGTGGTATCATTTACAATTACCTCAAATGATTTCACATCTTTCACATCCCAAACGTAGTTGTGTATTTCTTCGTTTTTTTCAAAAACACGGTTTTTGTCACAACCCGAAAACAAAAGAATCAGTGAAAGAAAAACAACATACATAAATCCCGACCGAGAAATCCGCTGGCTTGATTTATGATGCGATAGCTTCTTTATAACAAACATTATCTGGTCTTGATTCTTATGCTTTGATTTCTTATTCAGATTAAATACACAGCTCATTCTTTCTTGTCACCGGCCCCTGCACCCGGCAATGTTCCTCTTGGAGGACGGTTACGGTTGTTACGGGGATTATTATTCAGCTTACCCTGTTGACGGTTATTTTGTGGACGGTTATTCGGTGGCCTGTTATCAGGAGCTTTGTTTTTATTATCCGGATTTTGAGGCCTGACTTCCTGTCTTCTGCCCTGCTGATTACCGGCACCGGCAGGTTTATTTTCTCCTTCAGGTCTTGGTCCCTGAGGTTTTCTTCTTTTCTTATTATTATTCCGGGGACCTTTTTTCTTATCAAAACGGGTCAGGCTGTCTTGTCCAACAACATTTTCGAAATCGGGTTCTTTTTTCTCAAAAACAGGATCTTTATGAATCAGCAGTGTGGCCGGTTTTTTACCTTCCTTATTCATGGCAATAATCTCTTTCACACGCTGTACAGGAACCGGAATAAATACATCGGGCTCGTCACGGAAAGAATAGAAGATGATACGGCGAAAAATATCTGTTTTCTGATGAAAAGGAATGCCTTTTTCAGTTTCCAGTTTAGTATCTGTTTCCGGAAAATCTTTCAATGCATCCAGATAGCTGTCGAGTTCATAATTCAAACAGCATTTAAGCTTTCCGCATTGCCCGGCAAGTTTCAATGGATTAAGGGATAGCTGCTGATAACGCGCAGCCCCTATTGTTACCGAACGGAAATCCGTGAGCCAGGTAGAACAGCACAATTCCCTTCCACACGACCCGATGCCACCTAACCGGCTGGCTTCCTGACGGGCTCCTATCTGGCGCATTTCAATACGCACCCTGAATTCTTCTGCAAGAATCTTGATAAGTTCTCTGAAATCTACCCGCTCCTCTGCGGTATAGTAAAAAATAGCTTTTGTTTTGTCTCCCTGATACTCCACATCACTAATCTTCATATTCAACCCTAGCCTCACGGCAATGGTTCTGGCCTTGTACATGGTATTGTTCTCGAGCTGCTGCGCTTCCTTCCATTTATCAATATCATTCTGGCGGGCTTTACGGTATAGTTTACGGATATCAGTAGCAGCCGGATCCATACTCTTCTTTTTCATCTGAAGACGAACCAACTCCCCTGTTAAGGAAACAGTACCCATATCATGTCCTGGAGAAGCTTCCACAGCAACGGCTTCGCCTGCTATGAGAGGAAGATTATTGACATTTCTGAAAAATTCTTTCCTGCTATTCTTGAAACGAACTTCTACAATATCAAATGGAGCCTGACCGCCAGGTAATTCCATATTAGCGAGCCAGTCGAATACATTCAGTTTGTTACATCCACCAGTCCCGCAGGAACCATTATTCTTGCATCCGGCTGGTGTGCTACTTACTGTATCGCACCCTCGTCCGGTCGAGCATCCGCTACATCCCATGAGTTATATTTTTATTGGCTTTCACCAAGAATATTAATACTCTCTTTTTTATTCTTCCAACAAAATTGAAAGTGCTTCGAAAAGAGAATTCAATTTATCCTGTCATTACAATCAGGGGACAGAATTTTATACTTTTTAAGTAGCTCTCTTCGTCCAAAAGAAAGCTTTCAAATATACACAATGTAAATTGATCGGTAATCTGCTGCTCAAAGCCGAAGAGTTTGCTTTTTTGGCCCTTTTGGATAAATAAAGGTGGCATTTTTAGCGCATTTCTACCATATTTCAGATCATTCTCTGTTGTTTTTGAGGAAAAACGAACAAAAACGAGATCCTACGAAAGGGTTAATTGTTCAGAATATAGAAAGGGGATGCTGAATCACAGGTATTCCATGAAACAGGAAGGCCTATAAACCTCTTCCCCTTTTTGCCTCGGATATTTTGAAGACAGGATAGAAGACAGATTAAATAACCAAAAAACATTTATTAGAAGGTAGAAAATTGAGAAATCCGAAATAGGAGGATTGAAATACTCAAAAAATGGGGTGGAAAATGTTATGACTGAAACAGGCAACTTAATCCTGAAGAGATTATTTTTTGCCACCTGTAGACACAAGCAACTCCCGTACATCTACCTTAAGTGCGGCAGCAATTTTATATAGAATCGGTAAACTTGGTTGTGTTTTATTGTTACAATAATTTGTAGTTACCACATAACTCCGTTGAATTCTTTTTGCCAACCAGATTTGCGTTCTGCCTTGCTCTGAAAGGATTTCTTTAATACGGTTCATGCTGGTTAAAACGTTTTATGGTATTTAATTATATGTAAATGTACTAAATTACCGAATATTTAACAAATCAGTGGGCAATTACAGGGCTACAAATATTACAAATACAGAGATAGTTACTAATTTAAAATAGAAAACATTATAAATGAGGAATATTATTCCGGAGGATAACGGCTAAACACTCATAACCGGGAGAGGAATATTCAGTAGTTCGTTGGCTTTAAATGACAAGTCCATGAACAACATTTTGGGAGCTGCATTACGCTCTATAGCATAGGCTGCTTTATTAATCTCTTCAATAAAACGTTCACAGTTTCCGGCATGTATAAATCTGGAAAATTTGGCGACAAAAGCCAGTTCCTCTCCCCGAAGTCTTACTTGGGAAGGATCGGCATAATTCATCAGCAAACATTCTCTTAAAATTCCCAATGCATAGCGCAAAAACTCTTTATGTTTTTCCCTTTTTAGCGGGGCCAGATCATCTATAACATCGGCCACTTTACGTGCATCAAACTTCAGACATGCCCTCATCCATTCCTGAAAAAGTTTCAGATACAAAGCTGCCTGTTCGTTTTCGCTTAATAATTTACGTGCAGCGCTGTAATTTCCATCGGAAAGAAATGCAAGTTTAACCGCATCTTCTTCCGTCATACCAGCATGTTCCATCAGCGCTTTCGTAATAACAGTATCAGGAAGTTTTGGAACAGGAATCAGCTGAGTACGTGATACGATGGTCCGTAACAACTGATCTTCTTGCTCAGTAACAAGCAAAAAAAGTGTTTTATTGGGTGGTTCCTCCAGAATCTTAAGCAGTTTGTTTGCTGCCTGATGATTCATCTTTTCGGGCAACCAGATAATCATGATTTTATAACCGCCTTCAAAAGTGGTAAAACTGAGTTTACGAAGAATAGACCCGCTTTCCTCAACAGGAATTACCGGTTGTTTGTTTTCTGCACCCAAATCAGCAACCCAGGATTGAAGGCTCAGATAAGGATCGCGTATGAAAGACTGACGAAAGTCGGCTAGCAAGTCATCGCTTTGACGTACATCTTTGGAAAGTGCAATAGGAAATACAAAATGAAGATCGGGATGGACTAATTTCTGGCATTTCTGGCAAGCAGGACATATTCCGCAGGAATCCTGAGCTGTTTTGTTTACACAGAAAATATACTGCGCATAGGCAACCGCAAGCGCCAGACCTCCACTTCCTTCTGCTCCCAGCATCAATTGGGCATGAGGAATTCTGTTTCCTTCGACAGATTGAATGAGTCGCTGCTTGACATCTTCCTGACCAAGAATATTGTGGAAAAGCATGGCGCTAAATTAAAGAAAAAACAAAGGGCATTTCTGTTTCAAAAAAGTGAATATCCAATATAAAAGTCAGTTAAGAGGCACCTTTTTTATTGTAAAGCCTTGTTGTGCAAGAAGATTGAGCAATCCCTTATCTCCGGGCAAATGACCTGCACCTACTGCAATAAACAGGGGCCTCTTTTTCATCATTTCCGGCAATTCCTTGATCCAATTGGCATTACGCGAATATAAAAGCTGCTCCATTTCATCAACAGAATACGAATCATCGTCTTTTATTCCATTTGCCAGACAATCCAAATCTCCCCTCCGGTAACAACTATCCATCTTGAGCATTTCTCTTTGTGTCTTATCCTTTTCCTTTACACTCTTTACCAACATATCCGCCTGGCGTTTAAGCGACATCCCTCCAAACAAGGTTTTGATCTGATCATCCACAGTCTCTAGCCCAAGTACTTCTTTTCCGCCTTCTTTCCCTTTTTCCTGAAAATAGATATCCATCGCTGTTCCCTTGTTTTTTTTAACAATAGGGGTATAGAAAAAAGTGCTGATAATAACAGGTTTCATTTTCTTAAAAAAACTCAATTCCATGCCAACCTGCTCTTTAAAATAATCGGCTACCAATTTATAATCTTCGGCACTCATCAGCTGATCCAGGCTGGAATCTTTCATAACTGACGCGTCCATTACCTTTTGCTGAACACTCGCATCTATCACCAGTTCCCCGACTATTGCTTTTGTCTTCTGAAGACTCTGCATAATAACCGGAAATGAATCGATAAAGGTGCTCGTAATCAAATGATACGTTCCGAATACATACGAAGGACTTTCCATTCCATTCCCGCTTATTTCCCAGAGCAGGGAGTTACTGCTTTGTGCACCAAGCGTAAATGGGAAAAGAAGAAACAGAAAAAGATTTTTCATTTTTCAGATTTAACATTGTTGAATGTCTTCCATACATACCATGGCTGACAGATGGCATTGAATATGATAACCACCAGGATAATACTTGCATTCGATTCAAAATGCACCCTGGGCTCCTGATCGGTATAGGTAAATGCAAAAGGCAATACGAGTGCTCCCAGGATAAAGGCAGACAAGGCACCTGCCATAACCCCACAAAACTTAATTCCACCGGCAACAGGTACTGCCTTATCATCCGGCATCAGATCGTCAATCACCCGCTGATCTCTCTGATATTCAACACCTGAAACAGTGTTCCGGGTATAAAGGATATAAATAACTGAAAAAACCGAATTTAAAAACATGCTTCCAACAAGTAACCTGTCTCCTTCTCCTGTAATGGGTTTATGGTTCAAAAGCATAAAAAAGCTCATGATGGCAATAATGAGCATAAAAAAGTCGAGAAGAAGAATATAGAAACTAAGGGCGCGGGTCATGGCGGATAAAGATAAGAAACAAGCAACAGGAATAAAGAGAGTAATAACAATATTGAACCATTCCTATTCCGGAGGAGTTGATTTCAGAAAGATCCGGTTATCACGTCTTTACCTTGGATAATATGGGGAAATTACCGGAAATACAATAAATTTGCCATCCCGGCGTTATAAAATACGCATAGCTTTGCCCTTTGCCGGAGCTTGCTTCATGTTGAAACGAATAAGTACTTATATAGTCCTTGTTGTCATACTCATGTATGGCTTGTCAGGATGTTCCACTAAAAAGAACACCTGGCTTACCCGTGGCTATCACCGCATGAATACCCGTTACAATGGATATTATTATGCCCGTGAAGCGATTAAAGACGGGGTATTGAAGTTAGAAAAATCCAATATTGACGATTATTCCAATATCCTGCCCCTATACGTTTATGGTAATAAGGAAAGCTCCAAGATGGCTTCCGGCGATTTTGAAAAAGCCATTAAAAAGTGTACGAGTGCCATTGAAAGGCACATGATTACGGACAAAAAAAATGTAGAGATAGCTCATGCCAATAGTTGGATTGAAGATTGTTTTATGGCTATAGGCCAGGCACGGTTTTATAAGCAAGATTACTTCGGGGCTGTAGATGCATTTGAATATGTTACCAAGAAATATGTAAAGTATCCGGTTCATTATGACGGTTTTCTTTGGTTAATAAAGACATATAACGAAACCAGTATTTTTTCAAAAGCCGAAGACCTTATTACCACATTAAAAGAGGATAAAAAATTTCCGAAAAAGAAGTTATTTGATCTCTATGCCTTGGCGGCCGATTATGATATGAGAAGAGAATTGTGGGGTGCTGCCATTCCCAATCTCACCAAAGCTATTACCATGCTGGAACCAGCGGGTCCCCTCAAGAAATTCCCATTTATACGTGACAACCCTTTTTCGAAGAATAAAGATGAGCGGGCGCGATTTGTGTTTATCCTTGCCCAGATGTATGAAAAAACCGGCGAAACAAAAAAAGCTTCCGGTCTCTTTGCCCAGGTGGCACACATGAAACCCAAGTATGATATGGAGTTTAATGCCAGGCTGAATCATGCGCGACTCTATGATTTTGCCAATGGGAAAGGTGATAAAGTAAAGGCAGAACTGCTGAAGATGACCAAGGATTTTAAAAATGAAGAATACCGGGATCAGATCTATTATACATTAGCCAGGATTGAACTGCAACAAAATCATGAAGAACCAGGAATTGACTACCTGAGGCGATCGGTATCGGTAAGCAAAAAGAATCCGATTCAGAAAGCTCTTTCCTACCTTACTCTGGCCGATTTGTATTATGCAAAAACAGATTACAAGCATGCACAATCTTATTATGATAGTGTGGTACCGCTTATAAAAAAGGACTATCCGAATTATGAAATCATTGTAGCCAAGCAGAAAAATCTGACGGAATTGGTAAAAAGCCTTCAGACTATCAGCACAGAAGACAGTCTTCAAAAAGTTGCCGGAATGGACACCGCTTCCCGAAACGCCCTGATCGATCGTATCATTGTACAGGTAAAAGAAGATGAAAAAAAGAAGGAAGAAGAGCGTCTGGCTGCAAAAGCGAATCCTTCCAGCGGAAGCGCACCGGGTAATAATTCAAATTCCAGCACATCAAATCCCGATGCCGGTTCCTGGTACTTTACCAATCCAGGTGCTGTTAGTTTTGGTATTGCCGATTTCAAAAAGAAATGGGGTGACCGTAAACTGGAAGACAACTGGAGAAGAAGTAATAAAGAAAGCAGCGGTTTTTCGGATGCCGGCACAACCAGTGATCAGGATACCACGGTCAAAGCTACGGCGACAACTTCTGTAAAAGACAAGAAAAAAAATGCGGCCGCGGCAAATACTTCAAGGGATTTTTACCTGAAAAATCTCCCGTTCACAAAGGAAGCAGTAGATCGTTCAAATCTTAAGATAACAGATGCCTATTATAATGCGGGAATGATTTATAAAGAAGCATTAATGAACAACCCAAAAGCTGCCGAAGCTTTTGAAGATATGCTCCACCGCTTTCCCGACAACAAATATGTTCCAACAGCATATTACTTTCTTTACAGGCTGTATATTGCGATGGAAAATCAGGAAAAAGCGGATATAAACAGAAATATTATTCTTACAAAGTATCCCGATTCCGAGTTGGTTCCTATTCTCAAAAATCCGGAAAGCGTACACAACCGCAATGCAAATCAGGATAAGGTAAAACTATTCTATAACGAAACATATGCTGTTTACCAGAGTGGAAACTATCCGGATGTAATTCAGCGCTGCGAACTGGCCGATTCTATGTACGCCGGCAGTAAATTAAGCCCAAAATTCTGTTATCTGAAAGCATTGGCATTAGGCCATACCGGCGATATGAAAGCCTATGAAATAGCATTGACCACGGTGACTGTAAAATACCCAAAAGATCCTGTCAGAAATGAAGCCGCCGGTATGCTGGATGCTATACGTCGGGTAAAAACGGGAGCTGCAGCCAAAGTAGACTCCACAGAAATGAAAAAAGACAAATACACCTTTAAAGAAGATGTGGTTCACTACGACATTATTATATTGAAAGGAAGAGGCATAAGCCTGAATGATGTGAAGGTAAACCTCAGTAATTTCAATGCTCAGTATTTTGCCTCTCTCAATCTTACGATCATGGCTATTCCTCTAAAAGAGGACTATCAGATTATTCAGATAAAGGAGTTTCCCGACAAAAAAGGGGCTATGACTTATTACGAGTTTGTAAAAGGTGACAAAGATGTTTTCAAAGATATTTCTCTCAATTCCGTAGAGGTATATGCGATGTCTATGGAAAATTTCTCCATCTTTTATCATGAAAAAGATTCGGAAGAGTACAAGACGTTCTTCAATACCAATTATTTCAAAAAAGAGCCTTGAGTTCCGGAGTCTATCTCTTTAGCCGATTTTCGGCTTACATGCATCGATAAGAAAGTCCCCCTGCTGACCGCTCTACCGAGTGGCATACCGACGTTTTCAACAATTTTCGTCATTTTGTTCATTAATTTCCTCGTTTTAACAGTAATTATCCTTGTTTTTCTGCTTTTTTACCTACTTTTACCAGAATTCATAATTTCTTAACTTAATGTTCAACTCAAACAAAACAAACGGCATGTCAAAGACCAGCACAACTGACTCTCCATCCATTAACCTGATCGGTGCCGGAACAATTATAGAAGGAGATATCAAATCCAACGGGGATATTCGTATTGACGGGCAAATTAAAGGCTCTATCAATGTAAAAGGTAAGTTGGTAGTAGGAAGCACAGGAAATATCGACGGAGAAGTTGTCTGTCAGAATGCGGATATTTCAGGAACGCTTCGTGCTAAGGTTACCGTATCTGAACTTCTATCCCTTAAATCAACTGCTAAACTAAGTGGTGATTTGGTGACCAATAAGTTATCCATCGAACCCGGAGCAGATTTCACCGGCTCCTGTAGCATGGGTGGGGTGGTTAAAGACCTGAAACATGGAGGAACCGAAACCACAGTCGCCAAAGAAAAAGCAGTCGCCTACTGATTTACTTAAGTATTCTGCCATGGGCCTCCAAATGGCGGCCATTATGGGAGGAAGCACCTTTCTGGGACATAAACTGGATGGGTGGATGGCACTTAAATTCCCGGTATTCACCTTACTTCTTGCCATTTCCGGTGTTTTTGCAGCACTCTGGTATTTTATCCGCGATTTTTTGAAGAAATAAGAGGGGCTTCTAGGGCGCCTACCCGTCAGAACAATGAAACAATTTCTTGTTAAACTTTCCGTGTTCATCCTCTTTTGTGCCACAGGGCTTTTTTGCTGGAATCACTTTACAGAACCTTCCTGGCATGATTCTGTTTCCTGGTATATCCTCGCCTTCTTTAGTCTCAGTACAGCCCTGCTGCATCAATATCTGCTCCGTTCTGCCTCCGGAGAAGCTAAAAACTTTGTTTACAAATTCATGGGCATTACCGGAATCAAGCTGTTTACCTATCTGTGCTTCCTCATCATCCTTTTTCTGATTAACAGGGATCATGCCCGGGTACTGGCGCTTTATTTTCTGGTCATGTATCTGTTGTTCACTGTCTTTGAGGTTTCCAGCCTCTATGGTAAGCTCAAAAAATAGCTCCTTCCTCCTTTTATTCATCGATACTTTCCTTTATTTCATCTTTCTTATCCATAAGAATTGTTTTTGTTGAAAAATCAGGCGTTTTTATTTCACTAATTCTGTCAGATTTTCTATGTTTGCACCCGATTTTAAAAACCTGCTTAACGATTCCTTCAAATGGCCATTAAACCGGGTTATTTTCCTGCATTTTTCAGACGTTTTTCCCTGATTCTAGCATTTCTTTTACCGGCAGGCTTGCTCTGCGCGGCTGATCCTGATAATGATACCCTCCGGGCTTCTTCTTCCCATGTGGAAAAAGTGGCAGGCAAGGAAGGTAAATTCAATGCCGGAGAACTGATTCTGGATCACATCGGCGATTCCCATGAATGGCATATTGCCGGTCAGGGCGAACATACTGTAGCAATACCCCTTCCTGTTATTCTTTATTCCAAAAGAGGCCTTTCTATATTCCTCTCCTCTCACCTGGAAGATGGTTCAAAAGGATTTAAGTTTGAGAAAAAAGCAGATGGCACCCACAAAATGATTGCACTGGATGCCAGCGGAAATGAAGATGAGGAAGTATCAGCCAGCATTTACGACCTGAGTATTACTAAAAATGTATTGGCCATCTTTGTTACCATGGGTCTTATGCTTTGGGTATTCCTGAGCGCTGCAAACGCATATAAACGGGCTCCCGGCAAAGCCCCAAAAGGTTTACAGTCTTTTATTGAACCTCTTATCATTTTTGTACGCGATGATATTGCCAAATCGGCTATAGGGGAAAAGAAATACATGAGATACCTCCCTTTCCTGCTTACTGTTTTCTTTTTCATCTGGTTCAGTAATATGCTGGGGCTCATCCCTTTCTTCCCTTTCGGAGCCAATGTAACCGGAAATATTGCCGTAGCACTTACGCTGGCTGTTATTGTATTTGTTATTACAACGCTGAGTGGAAATGCCAATTACTGGAAACACATTGTCGCTATGCCTGGCGTACCGGTTGGTGTTCTTGTACTGCTCACTCCTATAGAAATCATAGGTATATTCCTGAAACCATTTGTATTAATGATCCGACTTTTTGCCAATATACTGGCTGGTCACATCATCGCCCTTTCCTTTTTCTGTCTCATTTTTATTTTTGCTGAAATGAATACCGGTCTTGGACTCGGAGTATCTGTTCTTTCGATTGCATTTACCGTATTTATGGGTATGCTGGAATTGCTGGTAGCATTCCTGCAGGCATATGTTTTTACGTTGCTGGCTGCCATGTATTTTGGCTCTGCTACGGAAGAACATGCTCATGCCGAACATCATTAAGATTATTCCGGTTGTTTCCTGTTACCGGTATTATTGAATGAAAACAGGAAAATAAAAAACAATACACATGTCATCAAACATCTTGTTAGAAGTGCAGAACATCGGCATCGGTTATGGTGTTGCTGCCCTTGGTGCAGGTTTAGCTGCAGTAGGTGCAGGTATTGGTATTGGCCGTATCGGCGGAAGTGCAGTGGAATCCATTGCACGTCAGCCAGAAGCCATTAACGATATCCGTGCCAACATGATCCTGACTGCGGCCCTTGTAGAAGGTGCTGCATTCTTCGCGATGGTAATCGGTCTGCTGGTTATCTTCCTGAAGTAAGAGGAACAGTTCTTTCCGGCAACGGTTGGTTGCCGGAAAGACTTTTTAAATTAGTTTTTTCCAATACACACAGATATCTATACTCATGGAATTAGTAAAACCTTCTATCGGACTTCTTTTCTGGATGCTGGTAAGCTTCGGAATAATTTTCTGGATCCTGAAAAAATTTGCATGGAAGCCTATCCTGACCATGCTGAAAGCACGGGAAGACAGTATTACAGAAGCTCTGAGCGCTGCTGAAAAAGCAAAAAAGGAAATGGAAGCTCTTCAGAGCAACAATGAAAAACTCCTTGCGGAAGCCCGTAACCAGCGCGATATTATGCTGAAGGAAGCCCGTGAAATAAAGGAACAGATAATTGGTGAAGCAAAAGGAGCTGCACAGAAAGAAGCTGACAAGCTCATCAAATCGGCCCGGGAAAATATTCAAAGTGAAAAGAATGCAGCTATTGCTGAAATGAAAAATCAGGTTGCCAGTCTTTCCATTGAAATTGCAGAAAAGATTCTTAAAGAAGAGCTTTCTTCCAGTGAAAAACAAAAGACACTGGTGAAAACCCTGCTCAACGACGTTAACCTTAACTGACATGAAAGGGACCCGCGCTTCCGTACGTTATGCCAAAGCATTGCTTGACCAGGCCCTTGAAAAAGGAGAACTGGAAAAAGTATATACCGATGTACAGCTTATCTTACGTACTATTAAAGAAAACCGCGATCTCGCGGCTATGCTTCATAGCCCGGTAATCAAGACAGAAAAGAAAAAAAGTATTCTGGATGCTATTTTTGGAGCTTCCGTCAGCACCATCACATCTCAGTTTCTTCGTCTCATCAGCGATGAACGAAGAGAAGAATTTCTTGAAATGGTAGCGGAAGAATTCATCCGGAAATACAAACAAAATAAAAACATCCTTACTGCTGTGATTACAACAGCTCAGGGACTGGATGAAGACACCCGTAAGAGTGTAAAAGAATTGATCAAAAAACAATTGCAATCCGAAGTTGAACTGGTAGAGAAAGTAAATAAAGAGTTGATCGGCGGGTTTGTATTAAGAGTCGGAGACAAACAGAATGATGCAAGTATTCTGGGTAAGATCCGTTTGCTGGAACGTACATTTCGTGAAAATTCAATGAACTAATACCTGGTTTATGTTTGACAATCAAATGTCAAAATACATAAATCATAATTCTTAAATCATAAATACAAAATGGCTGAAATTAAACCTTCCGAAGTATCCGCAATCCTCCGACAGCAGTTGGCGGGTGTTAAATCGGCAACCGAACTTGAAGAAGTTGGAACTGTACTCCAGGTTGGCGATGGTATCGCACGTATATACGGACTCTCTAATGTTCAATCCGGAGAGTTGATTGAATTTAACAACGGCCTGAAAGGTATCGTTCTGAACCTGGAAGAAGATAACGTGGGTGCAGTATTACTGGGTTCATCCAACAATATTAAGGAAGGTGATTCTGTAAAACGGACCCGTAAAATTGCTTCTATCCAGGTAGGCGAAGGTTTGCTCGGACGTGTAGTAGATACACTCGGTAATGCTATTGACGGCAAAGGCCCTATCAAGGGACAATTGTATGAAATGCCCTTGGAGCGTAAAGCTCCTGGTGTAATTTACCGTCAGCCGGTAAACGAACCGCTCCAGACAGGAATCAAAGCAATTGATGCTATGATCCCAATCGGACGCGGACAACGGGAACTTGTAATTGGCGATCGTCAGACAGGAAAAACAGCTGTTTGTATTGATACTATTATCAACCAGAAAGAGTTTTACGAAAAAGGAGAACCTGTATTTTGTATCTATGTAGCCATTGGACAAAAAGGTTCAACCGTTGCAAATATTGTACGTGTACTGGAAGAAAATGGTGCCATGGCCTATACCTGTATTGTTACAGCAACAGCCTCCGACCCTGCTCCAATGCAGTTTTATGCTCCTATGGCAGGTGCTGCTATCGGAGAATTTTTCCGCGATACCGGTCGCCCTGCACTGGTAGTTTATGACGATTTATCCAAACAGGCTGTTGCATACCGCGAAGTATCTTTGCTCCTGCGTCGTCCTCCTGGACGTGAAGCATATCCCGGTGACGTGTTTTATCTTCACTCCCGTTTGCTTGAACGTGCAGCAAAAATTAATAAGACCGACAGCATTGCACAGGCTATGAACGACCTGCCAGACAGTATTCGCCCGATTGTAAAAGGTGGCGGATCACTTACTGCATTGCCGATTATCGAAACTCAAGCCGGTGACGTATCTGCATACATCCCTACAAACGTAATTTCCATTACCGACGGACAGATTTTCCTGGAGTCCAATCTTTTCAACTCCGGTGTAAGACCTGCTATCAACGTAGGTATCTCTGTATCCCGTGTAGGTGGTAATGCCCAGATCAAATCCATGAAGAAAGTGGCCGGTACCCTTAAGCTGGATCAGGCACAATACCGGGAGCTGGAAGCATTTTCCAAGTTCGGTTCCGATCTGGATGCAGCTACAAAAGCAGTACTTGATAAAGGTGCCCGTAACGTGGAAATCCTGAAACAAGCTCAGTTTTCTCCGCTTCGTGTAGAACAACAGATCGCTATCATTTACCTGGGTACAAAAGGTCTTTTACGCGATGTGCCTGTTAATAAGGTACGTGAATTTGAAGCAGAATTCCTTCAATACCTGGAAGCAAAACATACCAATATCCTCAATGGCTTGAAAGCCGGACAGCTTACTGACGATATTACCAATACCCTCGAATCCGTAGGAAAAGATCTTGCTGCTAGATATAAATAGTTGAACGCATGGCCAGTTTAAAAGAAGTACGGAATCGTATCACCTCTATCAGCTCTACTCAGCAGATTACGAGCGCTATGAAAATGGTGAGCGCTGCAAAACTGAGAAGAGCACAGGATGCTGTTACCCAGATGAGACCTTATGCCAAAAAACTAAGGGACATTCTGGAGAATATCAGCGCAGGTCTGGATAGCAACGATAGCACCTTTTCTAAAGAACGTCCGCTAAAAAACGTATTGCTCATTGTAATAACTTCCAACAGAGGACTTGCCGGAGCCTTTAACATGAATATTGTAAAAAAGGCTCTTGCGTTGGCCAAAGGTGAATACAAAGACCAGCATGTTACCGTATTATGTATCGGAAAAAAAGGCAATGACTATTTCCGCAAGACGGAATTTAAGATCATTGGCTCTGATATGCCTCGTAAGCTGAACGAATTATTTGATAAGCTCACGTATGATAATGTGGCTCCTGTTACAGAACGTATTATTGATGTTTACGCCAAAGGGGAATTCGACCGCATTGATCTTATTTACAATCAATTTAAGAATGCTGCAGTGCAATTGCCTACTGTAGAACGTTTTCTTCCTGTTGTTCCTACAAAGACTGTAGGGGTGGCTTCTAAAACAGACTATATTTTCGAACCTTCCAAAGAAGAGATTGTAAAAGACCTTATTCCAAGATCGCTGAAAACACAGGTGTACAAAGCTCTTCTAGATTCTTTTGCTGCCGAACACGGCGCGCGCATGACGGCTATGCACAAAGCAACGGATAATGCCAAAGACCTGCTGCGCGATCTTAAGCTTTCTTATAACAAAGCACGTCAGGCAGCTATTACCAATGAAATTCTCGAAATTGTAGGTGGAGCAGAAGCTCTTAACGGATAAATATAAACACTGTTCTTTTTAAAAACCAACACATTAGTGTTGGTTTTTTGTTTTTAGCATGTTCTCCAATTGCCGGAAAAAATTCCAATAACCGGAAAAAATTCTGCAGATATTAACTTGCCTTTCTCGTTGATCGCCCTTTTTTCTATTGATTATCAGGCATCTACTTTTCCTTTCTGGCCGTTTTTACCCTTGGCACACTATTCGAGAAGCGGCTTTAAACCATAAAACGAAAAACGATGAAAAAGATATCTGCAAGTTTCTGTCTCTGCCTTATCTTCCACGTTTGCTTCTGTCAATCGCCGGGGTTAAGAATCGGTCCCACGTTAGGACTTTCCCAGTCCATGTTTGCCCCATTACCGGGTATTACCCAGGAGTCTAAAGCTGCACTGAGTGGCGGACTATCCTTTTCTGATCAGCTCAATCATAATGTAGGGTTTGAAACCGAGGTGCTCTTTTCAAACAGAGGTTCTTTAATAGAAGGAACTAAAACAGATGGAACGGATCTGTTTGGAAACCCGAAAAACTACACCTATACAGACAATTACCGCCTGCTCTATACCGATATCCCATTGTTGCTTAAATTAAGTTTGGGTATTGGCAGCCTGCATTTTAAGGCAATCGGAGGGGTATCGGCCAATTTCAATATGTACAGCACGGTAACCCGAAGGTATGATGACCCGGACTACAATGCTTCCAATAGCTACCGTATTCCGCTTGATCATGTGCAATTCTTTCAGCTGGCAGCGGTATATGGATTAGGTTTTGAAGCCGAAAATGCTCAAAACAATATTTTCAGCCTTGATATTCGTGCCAACAATGATCTTACACCACTAGGAAAAGTGGATGGGAAGCTGGCTTATTCAAATTGGTTTGGAATACACTTCGGGTTTCTTTTTCTATGAAAATCAATAAAAAAGGGCTCATAAACTAAAAACTTACAGCCATGAAAACAATAGCAACCAGTTTCAGAACCTTTCTGTTTATCCTTTGTCTGACAGCTGCAACCTGCTACGCACAAAATGAAACACCTGCGTATGGCGCAGCCAATGACATTGGTTTGAGACTAGGAGGTTATAGCGGTATCACTTACCGGCATTTCTGGGAAAAAAACAATGGCATGGAGCTGTCTCTGCTCGGATGGATACCAAGCGGAGGTTCTATCCTGTCAGCTATGTGGGAATACCGGATTCCACTTCCCAATCGGTTTTCCTTATACGCCGGTGCAGGTCTTTTTGCAGGAAACGCATACGCTCATGATGTGTATTATTATCAATATGGCGATCGTGTTTACTACGGAACTGCCGGTCAGCCCTTCGTCGGTTTGGAAGGAGTGTTGGGAGCCGAATATAGTATTCCTACTACTCCACTAAGTATTGGTCTTGATCTACGTCCACGTATGTTTGATTTCATTTATCCGTATTCATGGGATGCGGGATTGAACATCCGCTATCATTTCTAATATAATACCAAGATGTTTAAAGGTATTCAGACAAAAATTGCCGGCATCTTTGCTATTGTAATTGCGCTTTCCGCAATAGCAGGTGTGCTTATTTTCCAAAGCATTAACAAACTGGAAAATGTGGTCGATGCTGTCTCCAAGCCTAATCAGCATCTTAACATCATGGAACAGGTTATGTCGGAGCTTTCTCAGTCAGAAAGCGACCTTCGTGCCTATTCTTTATCCGGAAATGATCAATATCTTGAATCTTATTATCGCTTTCTGTTTCAGGCGGGTCCTCAGATGGATTCGTTGAGAAAACTTTCCGGCACCAATGCCGTCCGACTGCTTGACTTACAGCTACTGGATTCGCTGGTGAATGAAAAACTGGATTTGCTGTTCAAAGTTCTTAACCTGAATACGTCTGCACAAAAAAAAGTATCCCTGGCATATATCGCGTGGCAACTTCGTGAAGAAGATAGTCTGAGTCACAGACCGGCAGTTACTTATTCCAGTCCACATCCTCAATCCTTCCTCAAAAAATTAAACAACCTGCTTAAACGGGTGGAATACACTTCCACCGGAAAAAATCAGGCTTCCCGTTTCGAATCACTTGCAAGACGCGCCGACTCGGTAAACAACAGTCAGGCAGCGCTGTTCAATCAACTGGAAACACCCCTGCTGGAGCGCGATGCAGAAATCATGAAAGGAATCCGGGCACTGGTACAAAAAATCGAGAATGAAGAGCGTTGGGATGATCGTCAAAATCTGGCCAGTGCACGTTTCGATGTCTGGCATGCAACCCGGGTCATCTTTATCATTTCACTGGTAGGCATTTGCATCCTTCTTATTTTAACCTATCTGATATTTTCCGACCTGACCCGTAGCAACAAGTACAAAAAAGAGCTGGAACAATCGAAAAAGAAAGCCGAAGAACTCGCCAAAGTAAAAGAAGATTTCCTGGCTAATATGAGTCATGAAATCAGAACCCCACTTAACGCCATCGTAGGATTTACCGAACTCATGCTTAATTCACAACTGGAGAAACAACAAAAAAAATACCTCGAAGGAATTCATAAATCGTCTGAGCATTTGCTGAATGTAGTAAATGATATCCTTGATTTTTCAAAAATTGAAGCCGGTAAACTTCAGCTTGAGTATCTTCCTTTTCAGACTCAGGACCTTATTGCCGATGTAGTTGGCACGATGAAATTCGCGGCCACCGCTAAAAACCTTACTCTCTCCTATAAAGTATCGCAAGAGCTTACCGGCCTCTCCTTGCTATCCGACAGTTTTCGTATTAAACAAATTCTGCTCAATCTGGTGAGTAATGCTGTGAAATTTACGGAACATGGAAAAGTTGAAATCAGATGCTCCTCCTCCTTTATAGAAAACGGGAGACTTACACTAAAATTCGAAGTATCTGATACCGGCATTGGCATTCCATCAGAAAATCTGGGACATATTTTTGATGAATTTCGTCAGGCAGATACCAGTATCACCCGTAAATATGGGGGTTCCGGTTTAGGGTTGGCTATTTGCAAAAAACTGGCCACGCTGCTTCACGGTACTATCGTTGCCCATAGCACCCCTGGCAAAGGGTCGGTTTTCACCTTTACCGTTCAATGCGAAAGGGATGATGTCCGAAAAGAACAAAAAACAGTCCCCAAAACAATTCCGGGCAAAAGCCTGGTGCTTGCCAATAAACATATGCTGATAGCAGATGATGACGAGCTCAACAGGCTTTTGCTTCGCACTTTACTTTCTGCCCATAAGATAAAAGTGGATGAAGCCGACGACGGCAGCAAGGCTCTTCAAATGGCACAGGCAGGACACTATGATATGATCCTGACCGATGTACATATGCCTGAACTTAGCGGACTATCACTCGTAAAAGAAATACGTTCTTCGAGCGATCCCGAATTATCCTCAACCCCGGTTATTGCACTAACAGCCAACGTGGTGAAAGAGGATCAATCGAAATACAAAGAAGCCGGGATGAGTGATTGCCTTATTAAACCTTATAAAGAACAGGCATTGCTTGAGCTTATAGCTAAAAATCTTCACCTTGATCCCGTCATTATAGCTCCCCGGTCCACAGAGGAAAAGGGTTCTTCCGTCCGCCCATTAGAAAAAAATAAATACAGTTTGGATGAGCTCCGAAGGGTTTCAAACGGAAATGAACAATTTGTTGCAAGGATGATCCGCTCTTTCATAGATAATACAAGAAATAATTTAGTTTTGCTTCGGGAAGAAGCGGAGCATGACAATTGGGATCGGGTAGGAAGTATACTTCACAGAATGAGCCCCTCCTGTCATAAACTCAAGCTTTTTGAGCTTTACAATTTACTCCTTGAATCGGAGCGGTTGATTCGGGAAAAGGAATATACTTCTCTTTCCGGGTTAATGAATAAATTGGATAAGCTGGTTAGCCCTGAATTATCTGCTCTTGAAAAAGAGTATGAAAAGATAACTGCCGAAATGTAAAAAAAATGAACTATGGATAATTCCCCGCTTACTTCTCTTGCCAAAACACAGCATACCACACCTGTTGGCCGAAAGATACTGGTTGTTGATGATGATGAATTTATGAGGTATGCTATCGGCTACCGATTAAGGGAAGAAGGTTTTACCGTCTTATCTGCAAGCGATGGAGGGCAGGCTTTGGAGTTGCTCAATATAAAACAGCAACATCCCGATCTCATCCTCCTCGATTTAATGATGCCATACATCTCCGGCATAGAATTTTTACATATTATCCAGGAAAAACATCCACTTCAAAAGTCAATTCCGGTCATCATTATCTCTTCTCTGGGTCAGGACGAGCTTAAAGAGGGAGGTTACAAACTGGAAGGGTATCATTTCATAGAAAAACCCCTTTCATTGGATGAATTAGTTCACTGGATTAATCATTTTCTGGCTTACGGGGAAAATTGATTTATTATCTTTGAAGGACACATTAAAGCAATATCCTTCTGATGATCAAAGCCCCCGGTTTGCGGATTTTTGTTGTAGAAGATGATGAATGGTACAGGGAATTTATCTCCTATATCCTGTCCCTAAATCCTGCGCATGAGGTAAAATCTTTTGCCAGCGGAAAAGATCTTTTTAAAAGTCTGAATGAAAATCCAGATGTAGTTACGGTCGACTATCTTCTTCCTGACACCGACGGTGTTTCGCTTATCAAACAATTGAAGGAGCAGAATCCTGAAATTGAAACGCTGGTGATTTCTCAGCAGGAAAAAGTCGACAAGGCGGTAGAGCTCCTTAAACTGGGCATCTATGATTATTTTGTTAAGTCGGATGATATAAAAGAAAAACTCCTTAATGCAATAAATAATATTGCAAAAAACAAGGAGCTGAAATCAAGACTGTATAAACTGGAAGAAGAAGTCAAACACAAATACAGTTTTCAGAATACTATTATAGGCAACAGCCCACCGGTGCTGAAAATATTTTCACTGATGGAAAAAGCTTCCGGAGCTGATCTTCCTGTATTAATAACCGGCGAAACCGGAACCGGAAAAGAAGTTGTTGCCAAGGCTATTCATTATAATTCAAAAAGGAGACAAGCTCCTCTGATTATCGTGAATATGACTACCATCCCAAAGGAGCTTGCAGAAAGCGAATTGTTTGGTCATGAAAAAGGTGCTTTTACAGGAGCCATTGCTTCCCGTCCCGGCAAATTCGAACTGGCTGATAAAGGCACTATTTTTCTGGATGAAATTGGTGAAATGGATCTGCAGATACAGGCAAAGCTTCTGAGGGTACTGCAGGAAAAAGAGTTTGTAAGGGTTGGCGGCACAAAGACAATAACCTCCGACTGCCGTATCATTACAGCTACCAACAAAAACCTGCTGGAAGAGGTAAGAAAAGGCCGCTTCAGAGAAGACTTGTATTACCGTATCTATGGTCTTCCGATAGAACTTCCCCCGCTAAGACATCGGGAAAATGACATTGTATTACTCTCCCTTTACTTCCTGCATAATTTTTGTCTTGAAAACAAAATGAGTGAAAAAACGCTCTCTTCGGATGCCAGGAAGAAATTATTGTCTTATTCCTTTCCAGGCAATGTAAGGGAATTAAAATCCATCATAGAGCTATCAGCTCTATTGTGCCCCGATAACGAAATCACAGCCTCCGGTGTTCAACTCAACCCCCAGCAGAATATTTCTTCTATCCTGGATGAAGAGAAAACGCTGGATGATTATATACAACAGATTCTTAAATATTATCTGAACAAATACGACGATAATATTCAGCTTGTATCCCAAAAACTGAATCTTGGAAAATCTACTATTTACAAAATGATTAAGGAAAACAAAGCATTTTTCGAAGGTCATAAATAAAGCTTTCAATCCTTATTCCATAAAAAATTTCTTAAATCATTGTATCCCGGCAAAATCGGGGTGCTTTGTTTTACTCCTTTCATAACAGCTCTCATTTCCGAAGGCATTGCAATCGGAACCCCGGTAGTACTTTCCATAATCTCCCCGAATTTAGCGGGATGAGCTGTTTCCATAAATATTCCTTTCTCACCAGGATGAAGGTCCAGATAAGTCTGAAGACATTCGAAAGCTACCGCCCCATGGGGATCCATCAGGTAACCATATTTATGATGCACATCCCAGATCACTTCAGCAGTGCGATGATCTGTTACACTATAGCTGCTGATAAGCTCGGTCATACCCGCATGATTGTGATGAAAAAGTTCCAGTACCCGTTTAAAATTACTTGGATCTCCTACATCCATTGCACTTGAAATAGTAGGCACTGATTGTGCGGGGGTATACACGCCACTTTCCATGAAGTCGGGAAAGACTTTATTTCTGTTACAGGCTGCAATAAAATGTTGTACCGGCAATCCGGATGCATGAGCCACGAGTCCAGAACAAATATTTCCAAAATTTCCGCTTGGAACTGAGAAGACGGGTGGTTTTTCAAATGGCCAGTCTTTATAGGCCAGGAAGTAATAGATTTGCTGAGGAAGCCAGCGGGCAACATTAATGGAATTGGCCGAAGTGAGAAATCGTCTTTTCTTAAGCTCCGTATCGGCAAATGCCTCTTTAACCATCCGCTGACAGTCATCAAATGTTCCGCTCACCTCCAGCGCCGTTACAGACGAATGTCCTGATGTCATTTGCAACTCCTGAAAACGGCTCACCTTACCAGATGGATATAGTACTACCACGTTTACCCCTTTCAGTCCTGAAAAGCCATTGGCAACAGCCGCCCCCGTATCGCCCGAGGTAGCTACCAATACCGTTACTTCCCTGTTTTCATGTTGGACAAACCAGGATAAACACCTGCTCATAAACCTCGCTCCCACATCTTTAAATGCCATGGTAGGGCCATGAAAAAGTTCAAGACAACTGATCCGATCATTCAGGTTAACAAGGGGAAAAGAAAAAGAACAGGTCTCTTCACAAATCCGGTACAGTTCATCTTCCGGAATACATTTTCCCACATACGGTTTCATTACCTCCAGGGCAATCTCTTCTTTTTCCAGGTTCTTAATTGCTCCTAACCAGTTTTTATTCAGGAGGGGGATGTGATCCGGGAAATAAAGACCGCCATCGGGTGCTTGTCCCTGAAAAAGTGCTTCTTTAAAATTAACACGGGGACTTTTTTGAAGTAAGCTATAATAATTCATTTTGATTTTTTTGAGACCTCAGGAAACAGCTCCTACTATAGGCATGACTTCCTCCTGCACGCCATATTCATTTACTTTGCTGATATAGGTTAATACCGGCAACCCCATTTTATTATAACGCTCTTTGGCCATGGTCTCTACTTCTGCTGCAACAGACGGATCCTTACACAACATAAACAGAGAAGGCCCGGAGCCGGAAATTCCACCACCTAGTGCACCGGCACGAAGACTGTCTTTTTTAACTTCTTCAAACCCGGGAATCAGAATACAACGCTGAGGTTCTACAATAACATCCTCGAGGGAACGCCCGATGAGTTCATAATCTTTGAGGAATAATCCGGATACGAGTCCGGCCACATTGCCCCATTGATGCACAGCATCCTTCAGCTCCACACGTGTTTTAAGAATCTGCCGGGCATCCGCTGTTTTTACTTCAATTTGAGGATGGATGATGGTTACATATAATTCCGGAAATGGTATTTGAACAATATCCGGCCCTTCCATAGACCGGATTAATGTTATCCCTCCATAAATGGCAGGAGCCACATTATCTGCATGACGGGCTCCGGAAGCTATTTTCTCTCCTTCCATGGCAAAACGAATCAAATCATTTTTAGAAAACCTGTTTCCTAATAATTTATTGGCTCCCACCACGGCTCCTGCTGCTCCGGCAGCACTCGACCCGATACCGCTTCCAGGGCGAATTCCTTTTGTACAGGCCACATCAAATCCTGCCACTTCCTTTACTTCTTTCAATAAAGCCAGCAGCGCTACTCCCATCACATTTTTTTCCGGATCAGCAGGCAATCCATACTCATCATCATGTGTAATCCGGATAACCCGTTCGTCCAGCAGTGTAATTGCAATCCGGTCATACGGATGATCTAATGCCAATCCAAGCACATCAAAACCGCAAACCAGGTTGGCTACTGTTGCCGGAGCTCTTACTACAATTCTGTTTTGTTTCATGTCCATGTTTCTTAATGAATATTTCCAGCTCTAATAATATCTCCGAATATACCCGAAGCGGTTACCGCAGCACCTGCTCCCGCTCCTTTAATAACAAGAGGCTGAGCATCGTAACGGTTGGTGTAGAAAACCACTACATTATCTTTTCCGTTCAGCTGATACAAGTCCTGATCGGCAGCAATATGCTGAAGACCTACGCTCACCTTCCCATCGGTAAAGCTTGCTACAAATCTCAGCTTACATTTTTTGGAAGCAGCTTTCTGATAAATCGATTTGAAATGTGCTTCCTGTAGTTCCAGTTGCTTATAAAAATGATCCACATCCCCTTCCATACAAGATGCCGGCATAAAACCAATATTCTGAACATCGTCCTGTTCCAGCACATTACCGGCTTCCCTGGCCAGAATCAGTATTTTTCTCACCACATCCTGTCCACTCAGGTCTGTTCTGGGATCCGGTTCTGTATATCCTTCTTCCTGAGCCTTTCGTACCACACTGGCAAAAGAATTGCTGCCATCATAATGGTTGAAGACATAATTTAGGGTTCCTGAAAGAACTGCCTCCATTTTTATAATCCGGTCCCCGCTTCGTACCAGGTCGTTGAGGGTGCCGATAACCGGCAAACCTGCTCCTACATTTGTTTCAAATAAAAACGCAACCTGATAATCCCTGGCAGTTTCTTTTAAGTCCTTGTACTCCACATATGCCGATGAACAGGCTATCTTATTACAGGCGACAACAGAGATACTGTTTCCAAGCAATGCTTTATAACCCATGGCCACCTCCTTGCTGGCGGTGACATCTACAAAAATGGTATTTCGCAGATTTTTTTGTTTTGCATAAGCAATAAATTCCTGAAGATTGGCAGTAACGCCATTTTCTATACCCTCTTTCCAGTCATCCGGATCAATACTTTCTTCGGCCAGGATCATTTTACGGCTGTTGATCAGTCCTCGTATTCTGAGATCCACTTTCAGTACTTCTCTCAAATGCTGCTGTTGATTACCTAACTGATCCAACAGGCGGCTGCCCACATTACCCAGTCCTGCTATATACAGATTCAGTTGACGCAGCGATGTTTCAAAAAATTCTTCGTGCAACACATTGAGTGCCTTTCTCAAATCTTCCGACCGGATAATAACAGTTATATTTCTTTCCGATGAACCCTGGGCAATAGCGCTGATATTGATTCCATTTCGGCCTAATGCACTGAACATCCGTCCCGAAATACCCGGGTGATTTTTCATTTTATCTCCTACCAGTGCTATAACTGACAATCCGGTTTCTATGTTAACAGGCTCTACCTTTCCGGAACTTTGTTCAAACCGGAACATGGTATCGGCCACCTGTTTGGCTTCTGCAGCTCTGGGCTCATCCACTGCAAAGCAGATCGACTGTTCGGACGAGCATTGAGTAATGAAGATCACATTTATTTTTGCTGTCGAAAGCGCTTCAAACAGTTTAGCCGATATTCCCGGAGTGCCCACCATTCCACTTCCCTGAAGACTTAACTCCGCTTATGCTGGAAATACCCCGGAAAATAGTTCTTACTTCTCCATTGGTTTGACAGATGAGGGTCCCTTCGCGTTCCGGGAAAAAAGTGTTTTTTATCCGTACCGGAATTTTTGAATCCAAAACCGGTTTCATGGTAGGAGGGTATATAACTTTGGCACCAAAGTGCGAAAGCTCCATCGCTTCCATATAAGAGATAAGATGAATAGAACGGGCATCTTTCACGAGGCGAGGGTCGGCGGTCATCATGCCATCCACATCGGTCCATATCTCCAGCGAATCGGCCCCTAAAGCAGCCGCAAAAATAGCTGCCGAATAATCCGAACCTCCGCGTCCCAGGGTAGTAGCCACACCATGTCCATCAGAAGCTATAAAACCCGGAACAAGGTATACCGGAAAAGAAGCTGCATTAATGGCCTTGCGGATAGCAGAATTACTGACACTGAAATTCACTTCTGCCATCCCATAGTTAGAGTCGGTACGGATCAGTTCTCTGGCATCCAGCCATTGATGTTTCATATCAAGACTGTGCATAAAGGACGAGAGAATAGCCGATGACAGCAATTCACCAAACCCGGTTATCTGATCCAGGATGCGTGCAGTGAGCTCATTCAACAGAAAAATTCCTTCTCCTGTTTTCTCCAACTCATTGCACATTTTTTTTATCCTGCTCAGGATACTGCTTTGCGCCTGAAAAGGGAGTAGGTCGCGGATAAGCTGCAAATGCCGTTCTTCAATGGCTTTGATATGTTCTTTATATCCTTCATCACCCGAAGCGGCTAGTTTTGCAACTTCAATAAGCCGGTCTGTGGTGCCACCTAAAGCGGAAACGACGACAACAATCTGTTTATCTTTTGCAGAAC
>JABDCB010000006.1:0-7570 GCA_013288325.1 Bacteroidota bacterium | reverse complement strand
TTGCAGAACCACGAATGATAGACACCGCTTTCTGTATATTTTCAGCATTGGATACCGAAGTACCGCCGAATTTCAAAACTTCCATAATTGAACTATTAATGAATAAATGATGCTGTTTTATCCAAAAGAAATGCTGTGCTTTCTTTTTTCAGGGGGCGTTCAAGCCGGGCGGGGGGAATCAGGATCGTGCAACCCTACGGGTTGTCAGAATAGAAGTAACAATACCTGTAACAGATAGGAAGGAAGCGCTATATGGAGTTGCAAGTATCATTTGAATCTTAATGCGGTAAAAGTATGCTTAGCAAACAAAATAATCAAAACCAAAACCAATAAGGAATAAGGTTTCGGAAAGCCTGTATTACTTTGCAAATAAATGCCAATAACCTGATATTGAACAACCTGATTCCCTTTAAAGATCGGTCACTCTTTTTCATTGCAAGGACTA
Source organism: Bacteroidota bacterium (assembly GCA_013288325.1). Taxonomy (GTDB): domain Bacteria; phylum Bacteroidota; class Bacteroidia; order Palsa-965; family Palsa-965; genus Palsa-965. The sequence goes on along the minus strand of JABDCB010000006.1, from coordinate 7,125 downwards.
TTATGCCTTCTCTATCTTCCTAATGAAAGAGCCGGAACATGTTCCGGCTCTTTCATTCCTTGTTGTCAACCTAATGGTTCAATTATAAAAACCGTTACCAGTCACATTTTTCGAACTGTTGAATATCACTAATACTGTAACCCGGTATACCACATCTTCATCCTTTACCACACGTGTCCCGAAAAGTTTTCCGGTTCCATCGGGTCCGGAAGAGCTCATCATGGAATTGTAGGCATTATACCAGAAATTAGGCATAATATGAAAGCGCTTGTTGGGTGTCCAATCCAAACCCGTTGTTACAAAGGTTTGTGTATAAAATGTGGCACTGTTCAGATTACTTCCGGTAATACCGGCATAGGCTTTTGAATAGACATTATTTGTGTTCCATTTTGTATCCGGGTTATAAAAGTCGTACCGTGCAAACAGATTCAGTTTGTTTTTGATAATTCTTACCGACCCGAAAACAGAGATCCCGGTTTGAATACCGGAAGCTGTGTCGTTGGCTGGTCCTGTTTTATGTGTTTCCGGATTATATAATTTATAGATATCGGAATTCTGGTTTGTTTGCCGGAATACCTCCACTCCAATATGAAAAGCCCGGCTTTGATAAGAAACGTAGGCATTGAGCGTAGTATTGGAAGTATGATAAGGCGAATATTGCTGGGTAGAATAATCGCCGTACAAACCGAGAACCAGTTTCTGATTCAGCAATGCGGTGTATAGGTTAACTCTTACCTTTTTATAGGGATCCGTTTCGGGTGTGGCACTGTTGCCATTGCCTAATTGCAGATAATAACCCACAAAGGCAGGGCGGGCAGAATCGGGAATATTTCTTTTCTGCCATATTTTTCCCTGCAACGAAACACCCAGATCGGTGGAAGCATCTATATTGTGTAAATCCAGAATGGTTCTTTCCACAGCCCTATACCCCCATAAAGGCGAAACCCCGTAATCAGCCGAATAGGAGGCGGTCTGAAACTGTCCGAAAACAATATCCGTACCTTTCCAGATATTGGCCCATTTCAGATAAGCATATTTGAGATAGGTCGTATTCTGGTTGTTGGGCAATAATGTTTGTTCATTTGCCAGCACAACGGAGGCAGAAAAGTTTTTTGCAAAATTGTAATCATAGCCCAGATAAGCCCTTCGTATCTGAAAAGCATTGGACTGCACATTGGCCGGAACAGGGTTGGAAACCGAAGCAATATTATTGCTGTTTAAGGAGTTAGTGCCTTTGTATTGCACATTTCCTCCCCCCCGTCCCAGAGTATCATTCTGAGACTTGAAGGCATAATCGCCGAACACAAGCCCCCATAAATTGCCGGAGGGTTTAAAGCCGTCCTTATCAGTAGCTGGTGTATCATTTGTTTGAGCTCCCAGTTGGGTAATGCTTAATAAACCAATAAAAGGAATTAAAAGATATTTAACAGGAATGGATAGATGTTTCATGATTAGGGGTATGACAGGTTGGACCTAGTGAAAATGTTTTTTAGACTTATTCATGGCTTCGCCACACATGGAGGCAATATGCCAAATAGGGAGGGTATCTGTGCTGTTAGCACATACAACAACAACACATCGGGGAAACGGGTGATGCATTGTTCAAATCATGCAGAAGGCCTGTAGTATGCCCTGAATCTGCTTTTCCGGATGTCAACTGTATAATCTGCATTGTATATTCACTATCTGATGGATCAGATATGGGAGCAAATATATATAATCTACCAATTAGATAGACTAATATATTAAAAAAATTATTTTTTACCCTTCTTCCGGCCTTTCTTCAGCTTTGTTTCCCGGTCCAGCATATCCTGCAGGCTGGTTTTGGTAAGGATATTAAGACTTGCATCCCTTACATCTTTGGCTACATCACGAAGGCTACACGTCAGTTCATCCGGACAATCGTCACAGCGTTCATAAAAATTAAGACTTACACAGGAAGTAAGCGAAATAGGTCCGTCGGTAATCCGGATAATACTGCTGAGCATAATATCTGCCGGAGCCTTGATCAGATAATAACCTCCTCCTGATCCTTTTTTACTGCCCAGTATCCCCTGATTTTTTAAATCGAGCAGGATTGCTTCCAGAAATTTTTTGGGCAACATCTCCTTTTCGGATAGTTCAGAAATAAGCACAGGGCCCTGTTCATATTTTCTGGAAAGCGCTAAAAGTGCCTTAATGGCATATTTTGTTTTACGGGATAACAAATGTCAGTGTATTAATAGTTAATTCTATATACCTCAAAAGTACTAAAACAGATATGATTCATACGGAACAAAAAACGAATGTTTTTCATTGATATTTTTTTTATTGTACGTACCTTTGTATAGAGAAATCTATACCATTCAGGCTTCTAAAAGAGTAAGCCTTTTATAAGAGCGACTGCGGGGGGAATTGGTATAATGATACTACATCTATTTTTCCTGCATTAGGGTCTGAATGCACACAGCTAACCCTTAAAGGATGAACCGTATTAAAGAAATATTAAGAATTCAGGGGAGATCCCAGACATGGCTGGCCGAGCAAATCGGAAGAAGTTATGTCGTGACAACAAATTATTGCAACAACAAGACGCAACCCAGTATTTTTATTCTGCGTAAGATTGCTAAAGTACTGGATGTTGATGTGAGAGAATTGTTGATGGAAACCAAGACCAGTAAGGTAATTGGTTGAGGTTTCCTCCTTCTAGGTTTTAAAACAGAAAAACACTGGTCGGTGAGACATAATTATGTAACACCTGTGTTTTTTCTTTCTGTTATCTTAGCAGAGACATTGCAATGTCAATCTCTGCATGAGGTACTATTTTACTTTTCCGGGCAAGCGTCTGATACTGTTTCTCTGCGGCATGGGTATGCTTGTCTATAGCGGAGCACAGACCAGAGACAGCGTTTGCAACGTGGTGCCTGGAAAAGATATCCTGGATGTTCTTCATCATACCCTCAAAAACAATCGTTTCGCTTCGCGTGATACAGTCTGTCAGAAAACAGGACGTCTCCACGTTTCATGGGTACCCGCTGCAGCCTATACCCTCGTTACCCGATGGGCCGTTGTGATGGCTGCCAACGGAGCATTTTATACCGATGAAAGTAAAAATGCTAACCTGAGCCTGGTCAATACAAGCCTTGCCTATACGCAAAACAAACAAATCATCTTCCCGATTCATACCACCATATGGACAAAGGAAAATAAATTCAATATTTTGGGCGACTGGAGATTTTACCAATACCCTCAATATACTTATGGCTTGGGGGCTTTTACACATACCTCCGATGCCCTTTTGCTTAACTTTTCCTATATCACTATCCGCGAAACTATACTTAAAAGCATCCGCCCCGACTTCTTTGCGGGACTTGGATATAGCCTTGATTATCACTGGAATATATCAAAACTAGCCACCATTGGGGAAGGGGCTCCCAGTTATGACAGCTATGGTGCTGCCTCCAAAACAGTGTCTTCGGGAGTGACCTTTAATCTGCTGTATGATGAACGCAGAAATCCCATCAACCCCCTGGCAGGGTATTATGGTCATATTGTTTACCGCCCCAATTTTACCTTTATGGGCAGCGATAACAACTGGCAATCCTTGTTGATTGATTTAAGAAAGTATTTCTTTCTGCCGGGAAATTCCAAAAATATTCTCGCCTTTTGGAGCTATAACTGGCTGACATTGAGTGGGAAACCCCCATATGTGGATTTGCCCAGCACTGCCTGGGACGAATACAATAATGTGGGCCGGGGATATATTCAAAGTCGTTTCAGAGGAAATAATCTTCTGTATCTCGAATCCGAATATCGTTTCCAGCTTCTTAAAAACGGACTGCTGGGCGGAGTTGTATTTGTCAATGCACAAAGTGTTTCCGAATGGCCATCCAACAAATTCGACCGGATTTTACCAGGAATAGGCACCGGATTAAGGATAAAAATGAATAAGCATTCCAATACAAATATGTGCATTGATTATGGCTTTGGAATAGAAGGTTCCCAGGGTATTTTCTTCGGTTTGGGTGAGATGTTCTGACAGTTACCTCTTTTTCCTCTTTCACCCCTCTTCAGACTCCCAATAATGGTACCGTTATTGGTGCAAATAATTCGATAAAATCATTGCGGATCCCTTGTTAATTCGCTATATTGCATAATCCAATTCGCACGAAGACCTACTCAGTTTACTAAAAGAAGACCATTTGAAATAAAGTACTAATACTTTCCCCAATGAAATTATTTCGCCTTTCTCTGCTCAAGGGAGTGTTTCTTGTACTCTTGCTATCGAGCACTTTTATATCTGCCACAGCACAGCAGGCTGCTCCCCATCACGGATATAATACAGAAGCCCTGTGGTCGAGCTATGATCACAATGCTTTTCACAGAGATCTTCAAACCTCGCTGGGACTTGATGCTGCCGAATACGACGCCTTTCAGAAATACCTGATTCAGGTAAAGAAGACATGGAGAGATCAGGTTGATTTTTTTACCAAGGCACAGCAGGGCATTATTAATCCGATGAACATCAATGCTTTTTTTAATCAATTAAAAACTAAATATTTCGGTTACTATCCTGCATTCAAAACTTATTCCGATAGCTTAAATCAAGTGGCGGTTCAGCGCAGGATGACGGGCAACACCTTTCCCGGCGTGCTGGCCTGCGGATCTCCTTGTACCAATCCCGGATACGAAACAAACGATTTTACCAACTGGATACAAGAGGAAGGAAGTGCCGTTAATGGTACCGGTGCAGCCGGAGTAAGCCTAAGTCCGGGAACAGGACAAACATCCATCACCAGCCCCGGTCCCGATCCGGTTGTGGGTGCTGCTCTAAACCAGGTATTTCCAGGTGGAGGCACACATTCGGCCATGATAGGCGATGGTCCTAATACAGGAGCCATGGCCGGTTCACTTGCCACCTCCTTCACCGTAAGTGCCACAACAACCAATTTCACCTATTCGTATGCCGTGGTATTACAAGATCCCGGTCACCCTACCAACCAGCAACCATATTTTTTTCTGACCCTTACCGATCAGGCCGGCAATGTGCTGCCTTGCGGTTCTTATTCGGTTATTGCCGGTCCCAGCGTACCTGATTTTACCGAAACATCACCCGGTAGTCAGATCTGGTACAGAAACTGGACTTCGGTATTTGTAGATCTGACTCCCTATATAGGCCAGTGTGTAACGATGACTTATGTATGCCGCGATTGTACACAAGGCGGACACTATGGATATGCTTATGTTGATGCATCCTGCGCACCGGCACAGATTATTACTTCTTCTCCAGCCATTTGCGGCAGCAGCACTATCACACTTACTGCCCCTCCGGGTGCTTCGGCTTATAGCTGGACAGGACCCGGAATTGTAGGATCAAGCACCGGTCAGACAATTTCTGTGAACGTTGCAGGAACTTATACGGTAGTCATGACCTCTTCCATGGGCGGATGTACCACTACCCTTACTATCAATATCCCCGGCAATCCTACAAGCCCATTGGCTAATTTCACCGCTACTCCTGTCTGTGCAGGCATTCCGATGAACTTTACCGATTTATCAAAACCTTCGGGACAGATTACGGCCTGGCTATGGGACTTCGGAGGCGGCCATACCGATTCGATACAAAACCCTACTTATACATTCCCTGCTGCGGGCACATATCCTGTTCACCTTACCATTACATGGCCACCGTGTACACATGATACCATCATTAATGTAACCGTAAGCCCTGCTCCTACGCCTACATTCACGGCACAACCCGTATGCGCCGGCAGTGCTTCTGTATTCATTACCACATCTACCGCCACAACATACGCCTGGACTTTTGGCGACGGAACAACGGGCAATACACAAGATCCGACACATACTTATCCCACTGCCGGTACATATACCGCTTCGCTTGAAATAACAACCGCTTCGGGCTGTTCCGGTATTGTTCAACAAACGGTTGTTGTAAACACAGCTCCTGTTGCCGCATTCAGTGTGCCTCCTGTTTGTCTTAACGGAACCAGCACATTTAACAATACTTCTACCGGTGGAAATTCACAAACATGGACATTCGGCGATGCCACTACAAGCACTAACCTAAGTCCAACACATACTTACGGCACAGCCGGCACCTTTACCGCAACCCTTACGGTAGTGGGCCCCGGAGGCTGTAGCAGCACGGCAACAGAGCCGGTTGTGGTAAATCCTCCGCCTACCGTAGCGTATACCAATTCCAGTGTATGTCAGAATACACCAACCACGTTTACCGATGCATCATCGGTATCGCCGGGCTCTATCTCTACCTGGAACTGGGGCTTCGGAGATGGCACTACCAGTGCTTCTGAAAATCCTACACATACCTATCCTACCGCCGGAACGTATACTACTTCTTTGGTAGCCACTACCAGCGGAGGCTGTGTCGACTCCATCAGTCATGTGGTAACGGTATATGCCTTGCCGGTTGTTAAGTTTGCCGGCGATTCGCTGATTCATTGCACACCGTGGTGTGTTAATTTTAACGACTCTTCCATAGTCACTGGAGGAACCATCAATCACTGGATCTGGAATTTCGGAGATGGGTCACCTGTTGTTACACAAAATGCACTTGCTACCGAAACACATTGTTATACCCGTCCGGGTACTTATGGTGTAACACTTACGATCACCTCGGCCGAAGGCTGCTCTTCCTCTCTCAACAAACCCAGCTATATTACCACCTGGCCATTGCCGGTAGCGGCTTTCAGCGCTTCTCCTCAGCCTACTTCCATACTGGATCCAACAGTTAATTTTACCGATCAAAGTACATTGGCTGTAAACTGGTACTGGAATTTCGGAGACGGAGATACGTTATCTCCCAATACTGCCAACCCAACTCATCTGTATAACGGAGAAAATCCGGGAACATACACGGTGCAGTTGATCGTGAAAAGTATTCACGGTTGTATGGATACAACGGAAGAGCCTGTCATCATAGGACCTATCTATACCTTCTTTGCGCCAAACTGCTTTACACCCAACGATGATGGTAAGAATGATTTGTTCTACACCTATGGAGTGGGCTGGGATACTTACGAGCTCATTATTGTAGACCGTTGGGGCAACCTCCTCTTTACAACCCATGATGTTACGCAAGGATGGGATGGTAAAGTACAGGGCAGC
>JABDCB010000005.1 GCA_013288325.1 Bacteroidota bacterium | reverse complement strand
CAGGATACCCTGGTTAAAAAGGATGGGGGGATAATTATTGGAAAGGTGATAGAAGTAGGCACTTCCGACCTGAAATACAAAAGGATGGATTCGCCCGATGGCCCGGTTTATGTCATTCACAAGTGGGATCTTCAGTACATTATCTATTCGAATGGAAGAAAAGAGTTGTATTCGGATATAACACCACCATCGCCCCTACCTGTTACTGAAAACCTTTCTATCCTTGTCAGCGGATCCTATTACTATTACAAAGAACACCGGATTATGGAAGCGGATATGCTAGCCATTGCCAAACAAAGACAGGATAAAAAGATTGACCTGATGATTAAAAAGACACAGGATAAGAAATTTATTCAGGAAGCATTTGTTATCGGGGGTATTGGTCTTGGAGTAGCTGGCTTATATGAAATGGCAGCCAATGGTCGTCGCAGAGGAGGACGCAGGGGAGGTCCTGCCGGCACAGCAACATCAACTACTGCAGTACAAAATGGAGAATATATTTTGTTAACCGGTGCAGGCTGCGAATTAGCAGCTATTTATTTCAAGATAGACCGTACCAGACATGCACATATAGTTGCAGATGCATATAATAAAAGCCTGAGCCATTAACATTGTACGTGAATACCGGAGTACTTATTGCTTGAATTCCTTCATCCGCTTTTTTTTATAATTTAGTCACACTAAACAACGCACATGAAAAAACTGATCTATCTCTGCGCTTTCTTTTTCAGCTATGGTATTGTTCACACCAATGCCCAGACATCTACTACCGTTGAAGAGCCAAATTGCTACCTGAAATGGATAAAAAAATTCGAAGAACGTGGCGGAGAGGACGTTGCCGATGGAACCTATACGGATGTCATTGTTACGTTCCGTACTGGTAGTAATGCCATCTGCTACAATGGAAAGGTAGAAGTGAAGTCTCAAACCATTCTGGCATTCTATATCAGACGGGATGATGGCTCTTATGAACAGGTAAAGAAGAAAATGAAATTCAGCGGCCCGGTAATGATTATTGGGGGTGTTTCTCAAACCATGCTGACAACGGAAGATGAACTTATCAATGTCATGTTTCCGAATAAAATAAAACCTAAAAAAGCAGGATTCTCAAAAGCTCCAGAGCCAAAAGAGGATTAATAAAAAAAGCCCTACCGGGCTTTTTTTATGAGCAACACCTTGCTCATTTATTTTTCTCAAACTTCTTTACCCCGGCATCCAGCCACCGTACATATTTCTGTACATCCGGATCATATCCGGTTGAATCGCTCAGGCGTTCCCCGGAAGGACTAAGTATCCTATGTTGAGGCTGAGCAAGTGCATTGTATTTGGAAGACTGCAGGTAACTCCATTTTTCTCCGATGGTATGTAGCGTACGAAGCTTCCCGTTCCAGTTTACTTCTATCTGCTCTTCCTTTGGTAATTCATTCTTATCATCCACATATAAGGATACAAGTACCAGATCTTCATTCAGTCTTCTTTTTACTTCCGGATCAGACCATACCTGATCTTCCATACGTCGGCAATTAGCACAGGCCCATCCGGTAAAATCTACCATGACAGGTTTATGGACTTTAGCTGCGTATTCAGAAGCATATTTCAGGTCGTCAAAAGCCACTATATTCTGGGGACCCAAATGCGCATGTTCAGGCAGTTTTGCTTTTATACCGCCTTCCGTGCTTTTCCCACCTGAAGAACCAAAACCCTGAGGAGATTCGCTGTAAAACTGAGGTGGGGCAACACCGCTGATTAACTTTAAAGGAGCTCCCCATAATCCCGGAATAAGATATATGGTAAAACTAAAAACAAAAATTGCCATCATTAACCGGCCAACAGAAAGATGAGTCAAATCAGAATCATGTGATAGTTTGAACCAACCCATGAGATAAGCACCCAGCAAAGCAAATATTACGATCCAGATAACCAGAAAAACTTCGCGTGTCAGAATTCCTGCCTGAACCACCAGATCGGCATTGGATGCAAATTTCAATGCAAATGCTAATTCAAGGAATCCCAGAAATACTTTTACGGAGTTAAGCCATCCTCCAGACTTGGGGAGCGAATTCATCCAGCCAGGGAATGCAGCAAAGAGTCCAAATGGCAAAGCAAGCGCTATGGAAAAACCCAGCATTCCCCAGAAGGGTCCATAACCACCAACTTTGGCAGCTTCCGACAACAACCAGCCAATAACACCACTGGTACAGGAAAAGGAAACAACAGCCAGTGTCAGCGCCATGAAGAATATTCCTAATAACCCACCCCGGTCTGAAGCATGATCAATTTTATTCACAAATGAACTGGGCAATACAATCTCGAATGCTCCGAGAAAAGAAATTGCAAACACAACAAGCAATACAAAGAAGAAGAGATTGACCCAGACATTGGTTGCAATCTTATTGGGTGCATCTTCTCCGAAAATGGCTGTAAACCCAAGACCCAAAGCAACATACAGGACAATAATCGACCCCGAATACAACAATGCATTGGAAACCCCTTTGGCTTTTGTCTTACTTTGTTTGGTAAAAAAACTAACCGTCATCGGAATCATGGGAAAAACACAGGGTGTAAGCAAAGCACTAAAACCGCCTACAAACCCTAGTATAAATATGACATACCAGGCCTTGGTTGCTTGACCTGCCGGAGGAGCTGAAGAAGACTTAACCGGAGTCTGTTTAACAGCAGCAGTGTCAGTACGAGCTGATGATGTACTATCTCCGTGCTTAGTTTTTATATCTGTCTTTTCCTTTATTGCAGAATCTCTTCCCACCGGAGCAATGGGGGCCGACACTTCTTTTTGGGCAACTGGTTTTGGATTTTTGATTTCGAACTCGAAATCAAAAGCGGGAATAAAAGGAAAGCATTGGCTCTCATTACAGGTCATGCCCCCTATAGTACCTGCGATCTTGAATGTTTTATCGGTCAGGGCCTCTATTTTCTGAACAAAAACCGCCTGGTTTTCGAAGTAACGTATAATTCTATTTTCAAAGGCAGGCTCTGCCTTTTCAATCGGCTTAGGCTCTGATGTTTTACCAATCAATTTGTAATTGGCCGATTTGGTAAAAATAAATTCTGTCGGCAACGGACCATCGTCTGTCGCTTTTTGGGAGTATAAATGGAAAGGGGGATTGATTGTCGCTTTGAAAACAAGTTCAAACTGACTATCGCTGATCTTTTTAACAGAATACGACCACGATACCGGGAGGCCCGGTTGAGTTTGAGCAGGCGAATTGAAAGCCGGGCCGGGTATATGGCCACAAGAGCTGTTGACAAATAAAAAAACAAAAAGAATGAGCAATAATCCAACCCGTCTCATAGAATCCTGTGCTTTAGCTATAAACAAATTTAATAATATTTACTTTGCATCATCTGTCTGAATCAGGGGCAAGTTACATGAACTTACCATCTTCCATCTCCCTTTTTAAGCCTAACCTTAGTATTCGGAAGGTTTGCAGCCCATTCTTACCTTCCTGCAAGCAGATACTGCTTAACAATTAATAACAAAAAAATCCCGTCCTGACTACCTTGCCTGGACGGGATTTCTTCCAAAAAACAGAATTCAGATCTTCACTTCCTGAATGCGGTGTATAGGTATTACCATTCCGCTTTTAAGTATGATACGTTTATCTGTAGATCCCCAGATAGTCGTTTCTATTTGTTTTAGTCCGGTAGTATCCTGAAAAAGAATACGCACTTTCGCCCGTTCTGTATTACCCAAATAAACGGCACGTTGTATATCAGAGGCCCTCTTAGCAATAGCGGCCGTATTAAAAAGAACATCCGGCTCAGGGAAACGGAGTTCAGCAACAACTTCTTTATCTATCAATACAGGGGTTTCTGTCGCTTCTTTCATTGCAGTAAGGTTTATAAAGTTAGTAATGGCGTTCTTGAAGAAGACAAATCACCTGAAGAGAAAAGCTTTTTTGAATTTTCTCCAGATGATTCCGGTACTCTCCGTATTATAGTCTACTGCTATATTACAAATAATTTAAATACAAATCAAGAATTTTTTTCAGGAAATTTCACCAGGCTCGCCCGAATAGTCTTTAATAGTTCATCTGCTCTTTGGGATCCGATACGATAGATCAGCCCGTCTTTCCTTTTCAGATCGATTGCTTCATTACCCCTTGAATAAAAGCGGATTTTTCCCTTAAAGTAATGATGATATGTAGGGTGATTTACAAGGGTTTCTCTGAATCTGACTTTCTTTGCTGACTTTATTTCTGCATAAGGAATTATCACTTGTTTAGACCTCCACCCACCCCCCAAAACAATACCGTCTTCATAAGCTCTGGTATGCAAATGCATAACAAATAATAATATGATTGACAAAAGAAGAATACCTAATCCAAGGAGGAAAAATAATTGGCCCGAGCCTTCAATACGTCTTACCGGGTAGGGGCCTATATCAATAGCTCCAACACTTACTGCTTTGGGATTTTCAGACCAGTAATAAAGCACGAAACAAAAGATGGCAAATACCATCCTCCTGATCATGGAATATTTATTATATCCCAGGTACTGTTTTTCCTCAAAAAGTAACGAGCCTGACATAAACAAAGATATACTTAACCAAGGGTGATTTGTAGTATTTGCCTGGTTTTCTGACCTACTTTATACCGTTCATCAATCCGGTAACCGACCAGCCATACAATCTCACCTTCACTTTCCAATACCCAGGCCTCTTCTTTTTTTGCAACAGAAACCTTTTGATCCGTAAAATAGTCGCTCAGCAATTTACGCCCTTTCATACCTAATGGCTGAAAACGATCCCCCTTTTTCCAAGGCCTTAGTACTAAGGGAAACAATAACTTGTCATGATCCAGACAGGCTATGGAAGCATGGCCGGGGAGTATGCCCGGCATCCGGCCTGAAAGCAGATTCAAGGTAAATGGAAATGGGGCTGAATACACTTTTTTACGGATTGAAACGGAGAAGGATCGCATCTCCCGGTTTTTTTTTCTCGGACTAATGAGACAACGATCGCGTTCCAGATTCAATTCATAATCAGCCGAGATGATTTTCTTTCCGGATGAATGTTTTTTTGTCAGGAGTTCCTCCAGCTGTTTCAATACCGGTGTATGAAACCCAAATGAACCAAGGAGATAATGCAGATAAAATCCAAGAGGAGAAACAGCACGTAATTCGTTCCTAAGCAAATAGAAATTATTCCCTTCTGCATGAAATAACCGTTTTTTCTCCCCATCCATAAAACCGTTTAATACATTTCCGGCTTCTTTGATGTGTTGCATGGACTGTGCAATTTGCTGGCGGTATCCTGAATTTAATTCTTCCAGCACAGGCAATAGTTTATGCCTTATTTTATTGCGCAAATAATCATCGCCGGCATTGCTGCTGTCTTCGCGATGCCTGATTTTTTCTTTTACCGCATAACTCCGGATTGCTTCCCGGGTAGCAAACAACAAAGGACGTCGGACGAACCCCTGTTTTGCTGTTATGCCTTTCAGTCCATCCATGCCACTACTCCGGAGCAGATTGATAAAAAATGTTTCGATTGAATCGTCCAAATGATGTGCAGTTGCCACACAAGCAAACCCATGTTTTATTCTCAAATCTTCAAACCAGGTATATCTCAAATCGCGGGCTGCTTCCTGAATCGATTTTTTATTCTTTCCTGCATAAGTAATAGTTTCAAACCGGGTAGAAAAAAAATCCACATTCATTTTTTTTGCCAGATTCCTTACAAATAGTTCTTCTGCATCCGATTCTTTTCCACGCATACAAAAGTTGCAATGTGCTATGGCGAACTTATATCCGGCTTTCTGAAACAGATGAGCCATAACAACAGAATCGAGCCCCCCGCTTACGGCGAGCAATATACGATCTTCTTTCTTGAAGAGTTTCTGACTGTTAATGAATGATTGAAATGCAGAAAGCATTCTCAAATTTAAGATTTATGGTGTATGACTTATGATTTAAATTCCCAAACCTGGCTTTCGACCAGGAATAGTTATTCATTAACTATGTTGGCATTCAGGGCATCGATCAGGGCTTTGGCTTTCAAAAGACATTCTTCATATTCCTTTTCAGGGTCGCTCAAAGCAGTAATAGCGCTTCCGACAGAAAAAGAAAGACGATGTTGTTTAGAATCATACAAAATTGTCCGGATTATCACACTGAAATCAAAATCTCCTTCCGGGGTGATATAACCAACAGCCCCCGAATAGAGCCCTCTCCGTGAATTTTCAAATTCATCAATTAATTCCATAGCCCTTACTTTGGGTGCTCCTGTCATGGATCCCATCGGGAATGTAGCCTTAATGATATCATGAAAAGAAGCTTTCGGATTCAATTCGCATGAAACCGTAGAGATCATCTGATGCACCTGTGGAAAAGAGTATATGCCGAATAACTCATCTACCTTTACAGTTCCCTTCCTTGCCACTCTGCTTAAATCATTCCTGACAAGATCTACGATCATCACATTTTCCGATCGTTCTTTCTCATCCTTTAATAGCTCTTTCCTGAGCTGGTCATCTTCTTTCGTATCAATGCCCCTTCGCCTAGTACCTTTAATAGGTTGAGATAATAAGCGGGGGCCGCTTTTTTTCAGAAATCGCTCCGGGCTGGCAGAGATAACATACAAATCACCAAAACGGCAAAAAGCCGAAAACGGAGCTTTGGAAACCTTATTCAACCGGTTATAGATCACAAAAGGGTCAATATGGACATCCTCCGCATAAAATTCCATGCAAAAGTTCAATTCATAAATATCCCCGGCCTGTATGTGTCCTTTTATTTTTTCCACTTGTTCCAGGTAAGACCTACGACTTTGGCGGGCATAGATAGAGAGGGGAGGTATGGAAGATGCCCGGTTTGAAGTAAATGCTGTTAAAATATCATCAATATACTGATTATCAAACTCGTAGTCATTTTTTAATACTTCTCTTCTTCCTTTTTTCTCTCTTATTACAAATCCGGGGTCAAGAAAATAATGGTCAGGAACGTCTAAAAAGGGAAGGTTGGCGGAGTATAATTGCTCGAGTTTGTTTTTATAGTCATAGGAGAAATAGCCAAATTTCCATGTTTTATGATTGAAGTCAGGAAAACCGATTTTACTATGATTAATATCACCTTTATTTGCATTTTTCAATGTATCCTCTTCGTCTATAGCAATAATAATTCCATCATCTCCATATGGAGATTCGTCGTTTTCTTTTATAATTAAGAAATTAGAAGGCGTGGAAAACATATTTCACTATTCTGACTTTCAGGCGATTAAAAACAAAACAAACAAGATAAATTTATGTAACCTCTTTCCTTATCTCCCGTAAAACAGTCCTGTTCTTGAACTAGTGTCCGAAAAGTTGCAGTCATGTTCCGCTTTTTATGTATCTTTCAATATCAAAAGCCTTAGGAAACACTTCGATTGAGATATTAACGATGCAATGCTATTAACATTATTGCTCGGTTAATATTCAATGGTAAGCTATTATTATTTTTGCAAGCACAGACAACGATTTTTTCTTTTGTGATAAGAACGACTCTAAAGTTAATACATGTTGAAACATTTGTAAGGATTTTTCTTTACTGAGAAGACAGATAAATGCTAAAAGGGATTACAAATCGATTCAGGACTATTATAAAAGGCAAAGGGCTTATACAAATGGCTTCTTTGTGTTTGACGTTTGTAGCCATTACCGTTGGGGGACAAACTATTAATACTGTTGCCGGCAATGGTACAGCTGGTTATTCAGGCGATGGTGCCGCAGCTACCGCTGCAAAAATAAATACACCTACGGGTGCTTGTGTAGATAATGTCGGAAATATTTATATCGCTGACTTTTCAAATAACAGGGTTCGGAAAGTAACAATTGCTACCGGTATTATTACCACCGTAGCAGGAACCGGAGCAGCAGGTCATACCGGCGACGGGGGGCTTGCAACGGCAGCCACACTGAACAATCCGGAGGTAGTTGCCCTGGGTCCCGACGGAATCTCCCTTTATATTTGCGAACAGACCAGCAATGTCATCCGGTTAGTTGATCCGCATGGTATCATTCACACCGTTGCCGGTAATGGAACTGCCGGTTTCTCTGGAGATGGAGCAGCTGCCACGGCCGCTCAGCTAAATAACCCTCAGGGAGTATCTGTAGATCAGTATGGAGATATTTATATTGCTGACCAGAGCAACAACAGGATACGGGAAGTCAGTGCCTTTACCGGGAATATTTCAACCATTGCAGGCACTGGAGCAGCAGGATATGGAGGTGATGGTGCAGCGGCTACACTTGCAAAATTAAATCAACCGGCTGCAGTTTGCGTAGATGCACTGGACAATGTTTACATTGCTGATTACTTAAATCACAGAATACGGATGATAACGGCCTCCACCGGTATTATTTCGACTATTGCAGGTAATGGTACTGGCGGATTTATGGGCGACGGTGCTGCAGCCACAGCAGCTGAAATCAATCAGCCTTATGGTATATCCGTAGACCAGAATTACAATATTATTATATCCGACTACGCCAATAACCGGATTCGGCTGGTTGACGGAACAACAGGTTTTATTTCAACCCTTGCCGGGAACGGTACCGCCGGCTTTGGAGGAGATGGAGGATCTCCTACCGCTGCCAAACTGAATGGTCCGCTGCAAGGCGTTTACCAGATGTGGGCAAGCAATGTATTTATTGCCGACTGGAACAACAACCGGATCCGGGAAATAACCAACAGTCCATTACCGGTAGAGTTAGTTGCTTTCAATGCGCTGCCAGACAATATCGGAAAGGTAAACCTGACCTGGACCACTGCTTCTGAAACAAACAATGATTATTTTACGGTAGAGCGTTCTGCCGATGCAACAGCCTTTGAATCGATTACACAGGTAAAAGGTGCCGGTAATAGTTCCTCTATACTTCAATATGAAACGGAGGATGAAAATCCATTGAAAGGATATTCTTATTACAGGTTGAAACAGACAGATTACGACGGGAAAACAACCTATTCAAAAGTGGTACCTGTTGATTATACGGGTGTATTTTCTTTTAATATTTACCCCAATCCTTCTATGGTAAATCAGCCCCCGAGTATTGCGCTCCATTCGGATGCCGACAAGGAGGTACTTGTCATTGTTCAGGATGTTTCCGGAGTGGAACTCTATTCAAAAGTTCAGGTTCTGAGAAAGGATGAGGACAATATCTCTATTCTGGATGGGACCAGTAAATTCCCACCAGGACTTTACATTATTACCGCCTCTTCCGATAACACTATTTACAAAAAGAAGTTCGTCATACGTTAACCTGCGTTTTGGCAAGTACCATTTCTTTAAGTCCTTCTATCCAGCGAGGGCTGTCATTCAGACTTTCCACCAATTGTATTTTTTCCCCTCCATGCTTACGGAACAGCTCATTGTATTCCGTTCCTATTTCATATAATGTCTCCAGACAGTCGGCCACAAAGGCCGGTGAAAAAACAAGGATCCGCTTCGCTCCTGCTTTTGCCTGTTCTTCCAATACTTTATCCGAATAGGGTTTTATCCACTTATCATTCAATCTGGACTGGAAGCTGCTTGTATACTTCCCCTCCGGTATCCCCAGCCGTTGAACAAGGGCACGTGTTGTAGCCAGACAGGAAGCTCT
This sequence comes from Bacteroidota bacterium, assembly GCA_013288325.1. Classification (GTDB taxonomy): domain Bacteria; phylum Bacteroidota; class Bacteroidia; order Palsa-965; family Palsa-965; genus Palsa-965. The sequence goes on along the minus strand of JABDCB010000005.1, from coordinate 76,784 downwards.
GTAGCAATACTGGTTACCTGGTTTAATCTCATCACAGCACGAACCCAGATTACACATCCCTCCCCCGTAATGGGCCGAGCTCTTATATATATGTCGTTCCGGCAACCCGTGATAGCTGAACAGAACATGGTCATAATCCGCTATATTGTATTTACGGGCCACCTCCACCCAGGCATCCAGAAATGAAGGCTGATTAAAGAAATAGCTTATTATTTCGAGGGATGGCGTTACTTCCCAGCCTTTGATAACACCCAATGCCTTTTCCACCGATGACCCGGTACTGGAAGAGGCATACTGGGGATAGAGCGGGATGAGTACCATTCTGCTTACCTGTGCTTTTCTGAGTCTGTCCAGCGCCTCTGCAATAGTAGGCTTCCCATAACGCATGCCCAGATCCACTACAAATTCATTACCCAAAGCTTCCTGCAGGCTCTTTTTTACTTTATTTCCATAAATAAGAAGCGGGGAACCATCCTTTGTCCAGATATGCTGGTATAGTTTAGCCGATTTAGGAGCCCGAAAAGGGACAATAATCCCATTCACCAGTAAGAACCGGCCAATGGGGTTTATATCGATGACTCTCGGATCATTCAGAAATTCGGTAAGGTATTTCCGCACATCACCGGTCGAAGCGCTATCAGGCGTACCCAGATTAATTAATAATACTCCTGTTTTCATTCCTTATTTAGTAGGGTTATAGTAGGGTTAGTATGCCTTTTCCTCTCATTATCCAGGCTGGCAAATTTAGGATTTCTTTATTTGCTTACACAAACCTTTCATTTCTTACATCCAGGCCATGTAATGGGCTACATAACTCTTTGATTTCTTACAGAGGCAAGCAAGGTCCCTATTTCGTGAAATATATTATTCAGGGCTGCCGTAATCTTGTATCAGAAAAACAAACAAACCCATTGCCATGAAAAAGTTCGCCACACTCCTGATCTCCTTAACATCACTTCTGAGTTCTTATGCTCAGGTAAACACATTCCAAATCGCAATGCCTGAAAATGGTCTTCAATCAGGAATGTGTATCGGTCAGACTTCTGACGGAGGATATGTTATAGGAGCCAATTACTCTTTTGTTGATTCTGCGTCTCAGACCTGCAACAGACCCGTTATTGTAAAGATGGATGCCTTAGGGAACAAGGTATGGGAGAAAAAGATCTGTATCAATTTCAACCCTTCTGTAATTCGTCAGACTCCTGAAGGCGGATATATCATGTTCGGAAGCATGCTATTGAATCATAAAGCCCCTTTCGCATACGGAGGCCTGATAAAGCTTAACGCTCAGGGTGACACAGTTTGGTGCAAATTTTTTGCAAACCTGCGTCTGGTTGGTCTTCCTTTATCTCCTGAATCTATGACCTTATCTTCAGACAGCGGTTTTGTAATGATCGGTAAAAGCGGTCAGAATATGAACGGAGCCTATATACAGAAAGTAAGTGCTAACGGCGACAGCATTTGGTCTCATGTAATAGGCGGGAATACACAGGTAATGGGATCCAGCATTCAGCAGTCAAACGATGGTGGGTTTATCCTTGCCGGAAACAACGGTGGAAACATGATGATGATAAAAACAGATGCAAGCGGCGATAGCATCTGGATGAAATCAATCAACAACAATGCTTATTCAATCAAAGGACTTTCTGTAAAACAAGTGAATGACGGAGGTTATGTGATTCTTGGCCAAAGCAGCAATTCAACCAGTGATCTGTTTGTTGCAAAAACAACTGCTCAAGGCGATACTTTATGGACCCGCAACTATAACAACCCCAATACCAATTTCGGTAATGCTGTTATCTATCAGACTTCAAACAAGGGTTACATCATCCTTGGAGATGATTCTTCCAATCCTTTAATGATTAAGACTGATTCAACCGGAGCACTTGCCTGGGTAAAAAAATATACCGAAGGCAGCAATGTGATCATTCCAATCTATTCCTCCTTAATTGCCAATGATAACGGCTTGGTAGAATGCGGATTTTACCAGAATTACAACCTGAATGAATCCAGCCTCTTTTTAAGAAAAACTGATGATAACGGTAACTGGATAAACGCGATCCTTGGGAACCTGTTTGTAGACAAAAACCATAACTGCTCAAAGGATGCAGGAGAAATTAGTCTTGCCAACAGACAAGTGGTACTAAATCCAGGTTTTGTGGTTACCAATACCGACAGCCTTGGTAACTACTCCTTCAATGTTCCTGCCGGTACTTACACCGTTACTTTACCGGATGCAGAATACTATGGACTTTCCTGCCCAGGCGTGAATGGCTATACTGTTAACTTCCCTAGTCTCGGTGATACAGCCAGCAACAAAAACTTTGCTGATACTACTCAGTCTTCCTGCCCCGATCTTACCGTAAGCATCAACACCTGCGGTTTCGGAGCCTGTTTCAAAAACACTTACTATGTAAATTACAGCAATCAGGGAACTGTAGCCGACAGCAATGTGGTTATCACCATGAGTGTTGACAGCAACATCATTTTCCTGAGCAGCTCTACTCCCTGGAATGCTACCGGCGCACATACCTATTCTTTTAACATCGGCTCCCTGCAACCCGGTCAAAGCGGATCCATCAACATCCTTGATTCAGTATCCTGCACTGCACCAATGGGAGTAAATGCCTGTGTAAACGCACACATCGCCGGTTCTATTTCAGAATGTGATACTACTGACAATCTTTCTACCGATTGTCACACTATCAACTCCTCTATGGATCCAAACGAAAGACAGGTAAAATCACAAGCGTTTCATACCAATGGATATGTAACAGAAGAAACAATCCAGGCAAAAGACAGACTTAGTTTCCTGGTTACTTTTCAGAATACCGGAACAGCTCCTGCCATGAATGTAACTGTAACCGACAGTCTTTCTTCCCTGCTTGATCTTTCTACTCTGGAACCAATCAGCGCCAGTGCTCCTTATTCCTACAGTGTAAATTCAAACGGATTGGTAGTATGGCACTTAAATAACATCATGCTTGCAGACAGCGGACATAACCAAGCGGGAAGTGTTGGTTTTATCAGATACCGTATATCTCAGAAAGCCGGCAACCCAGGTGGGTCTGTGATCCGTACCCGTTCCAGTGTTGTATTTGATCTTAACAAACCGGTACTGACCAATGCCACTGTAAATACCATCCTCTTGGTTACCGGTGAGGCTCCAGTAGCAGCACAGGCTCCATCAGCCACCCGTATCTACCCAAACCCATCAAATGGTTCAACTAATATCGAGATCAATACACAAGGTATCAATGCAGGTTCTGAAATCCGTTGCAGTGTATATGATGCAGTAGGAAAAGAATTGAGTTCAGTAATAATCCCTGCAGGAGCTTACAGCGCAACACAAGCTAACACCCTGGTTTATCCGATGGAACTTAGCTCACTGGGAGCAGGCATGTACTTCTACTCTGTACGTAACGGAAACAATATGATCGGATCAGGCAAAATGGTTATCCGCTAGATTAAATATGAAGGGCTCTTTTCCCACTTGCATCGAGACAGGCTTCTTTAATAGCCTCGGTGTAAGTGGGATGAGCATGACTGATACGGGCTATATCTTCGGCCGACGCTCTAAACTCCATGGCTACCACCGCTTCAGCAATCATATCAGCAGCCCGTGGACCTATAATATGAACACCCAATATCTCATCCGATTTTTCATCAGCCAGCACTTTTACAAAACCATCGGTATCCATAGAAGCCCTTGCACGTCCGCTGGCTTTAAACGGAAAAGATCCTGTCTTAAAATTCCTACCCTGAGCTTTTAATTGTTCTTCTGTTAATCCCACAGAAGCCACTTCCGGCCAGGTATATACCACACCAGGGATCAGGTTATAATCAATATGCGGTTTTTGTCCCGCCATTACCTCTGCTACAAAAACACCTTCTTCCTCAGCCTTATGGGCCAGCATAGCCCCTTTAACAACATCACCGATTGCATAAATACCTGCTACATTTGTCTGAAGCTGTCCATCCGTCTCTATCCGTCCACGTTCATCCATTTTAACCCCTGCCTTATCCAGACCCAACTGATCCGTATAGGGTTTTCTTCCTACGGCCACCAGACAATAATCACCTTTAAATTCCACTTTCTCCCCTTTTTCATTCTCCGCCCCCACTGTGACTTCTTTTCCTTTCACTGTTACCCCTGTTACTTTATGTTTCAGGTAAAATTCAAATCCTTCCTTTTTCAATACTTTCTGCAGCTCTCTTCCCAGGGACTTGTCCATGGTACCAATAATCGAATCCGTAAATTCCACCACCGATACTTTAGCTCCTAAACGCGCATACACAGAACCAAGCTCCAGGCCTATCACTCCTGCGCCTATAATAACCAGGTGACCAGGCACTTCTGTCAGATTCAATGCTTCGGTAGAAGTAATCACTCTCTTTTTATCAATCGTTATACCGGGTAATGTGCTTGGTTTGGATCCGGTAGCAATAATGGTACGGGCTGTTTCAAGCTGGGTTTTCTTTCCATCCGCAGCTGTAATCTCCAGGGTGTTTTTAGTCAAAAAACTGCCATGTCCGGTAAACACGGTGATCTTATTTTTCTTCATCAGAAAACTGATACCATCACAATTCTCTTTTACCACCTTTGTTTTCCGGCTTATCATCTGCCCCAGGTTTACCTTCAGATCTTTCAGATCAATACCATGTTCTTTAAAATGCAACCTGGCATTCTGAAAATGTTCGGATGAATCGAGTAGTGCCTTAGAAGGAATACAGCCTACATTGAGACATGTCCCCCCAAGAGTCGGGTAACGCTCAATAATGGCTGTTTTCATTCCCAGCTGGGCACAACGTATAGCGGCTACATAACCTCCCGGGCCTGAACCAATAACTGTTACATCAAATTTTTCCATAGTCTTTATTTGTTCTATCGCTCTGCGAATTTATGACTTTTTAAACGCTCTGATACGGATAATCACGCTCCAGGCTAACAGGATCCCTCCCAACACGATAGCCAAACGGGCCATATAATCGCCATGTTTTACATAAAACGTCAACTCGCTGTGCTCATTCACAACACCTTTGATAGCTCCAGGCTTCCACCAGGAGGTAGCCTGTGAAACAGCTCCCATTTCGTCGATAAAACAGGAGGTGCCGGTATTAGCCGACCTAGCTATACAACGTCTTGTTTCAATGGCCCTCAAACGTGCATAATCCAGATGTTGTTGATAGCCGGGAGTATCACCCCACCATCCGTCGTTGGTAATGATGAAAATAACATTGGCTCCGTTTTTAATATAATCGCTTACATATTCTCCAAAAACAGATTCATAACAGATCACCGGAGCAACCTTTAACGTATGCTGAGTGGATTTAAAAACAGTCCTCTCCTCCTGCTCTCCCAACGAACCTGTGGTTCCACCCAGGTCAATCGCATATTTTTCGAGTGGCTTGAACAAAGCAGGAAAAGGCATTCGCTCGGAGCCCGGCACAAACTTGGACTTGTGATAAATCTGCAAAGGGCCTTTACCGGACATCATCAGGGCGGTGTTATAATCTTCATAATACTCATCGCTATCGGTGAATTTGCGGGCTGTAGGAGATCGTTTCTCTCCCGGCATATACTGATACCCGGAGGTAGCCCCTATTACAATATCCAACCCCGGATGTTTGTCCTGAAAATAACGTAACGTATGAACGCTATAGCTGCGCTCAATATCATTCTCCCAAAGGTTTTCCTGAATAGCTGTTTCCGGAAAAACCACGCAACAGGTATTTGTATCTATTTCTGTTTCGGCCAGATTCAGCATCCTGCCAAGCTGATCCTTATAGGTTCCGTTAAATTTTTCGTGATAAGGATCTATATTCGGCTGCACAATGACCACATTTTTCCTCTTTCCTGCATCACCCATCACCGATGGAAAGATCTCCATCCACCCGATACAAAAGGAAATCAAAATGGGTAACAACAACATGGCTCCCAAACGAAGTAAAAAAGCCAAACGGATAGATGATCTGAAAACTGGATTCGTTTCCTTTCTATACTTCAGTAAAAAATGGAATATGAGGAAGTTGATGCCAAACACCCACAGCGTTCCGCCGAATACTCCGGTATATTCATACCACTGAATCATCCAGGGTTTGGAGGCAAATACATTTCCTAGTGTGAGCCAGGGCCAGGTAAGATCCCAACGCAGGTGTAGAAATTCAAACCCCATCCAATAGCACGTTAATACCAGAAAGGCAAAACGGAGCGACAAACGCTTCATGGTAATATGGTAGGCCTGAAACACCAGAGCCATAAACAGGGTATTGAATATAAATGCCAGCATAGCTCCTCCGAAAGAAGCATTCTTTACCCACCAGGTACTGATCAGGTTCCAGATAAAAAAGGCTAGATAGGATAGTAAGAATAATTTCCAGGAACGGTATTTACGAGTAGACACCGATAATTGACGCTCCAGAAGAAGCAAGGGAACGAATGCAAAAAAAACAGGAAAGGTTAGCCCGCCTGTTTCCGGCCAGGAAAAACCAAAAAGCAGACCGCTTAGAAGAACCAAAAAAAGAGGATGCCTGAAATTCACAATCCAAAATTAGAGAATTTATCCCCTTAGCCGCCATTTAATAAATAGGCTGCTAGTTATGCTGAAGTCCCAGATAAACCAATAATGCCGGAGCTGTTACCGTTAATAAAGTAAAAACCGAGTTGACATCGATGGTATATTGGCTCTTCTCTTCTTTAGGAGAGGGTTTCGATTTCAGTGCCGTGACAACCGATTTTGAATTATAGGTCACATTCAGATCCATTAACGGGCCGGTGGCTTTTACCCCATTTGTCCTTTTTCGAAGCAGAGGCGCTGTCCTTCGCTCCATCGTTCTGTATTTATAAACATAAACCGTCGCACTGTCTGTCTTGGACCGCAATGCATAAGGTGTTATCCCCAACGTGGTATTTACCTGCTCCAGCGTCATTCCAGGTTTAACAGCAAAAGCCTGATCGAGAGAAGCAAACTTAGGAGAGCGAATAATACAGGAAGTGAAACAAAAACAAAACACCAGGAAGAAAAGAAAATATCGGTTCATAGTTCAATACATTTTACCTCATCAGATACATCTTGCCATACCCATTTTTAAAATAGTCATCGGCCCCACTATCCATATGCTCAATGTTTTCTGAATTGATTTTCGTGAGTACTCTGTAAAAATAAACACCGTTGGCCAGGCGGTCTCCAAACTGATCTCTGCCGTCCCAGGCATATTCGGTTATGTTTCTGCCTATATGCAGCGAACCCAGCTCATCGCGTTCTATCTCTCTCACCAGCTTTCCGGTTACCGTAATAATCTGAATTCGGAACATCGTAGGCACCTGCGAACCTGTAATGGTAAACACAAAGTGTGTAGCCGTACTGAACGGGTTCGGGTAATTCATCACATTGGTAATAGAAGCGTGGTTGACCACATCAAAATGGATCTGATAATCGATAGCGCCGCTGGCATTGTTGGATCTATCCTTGGCTTGTATAATTAAAGCATATATACCATCCGCTGTCAATGTAGGGGTGTAGTTTAAACGGCAACTGTTTTTGGGCAGTACAGCAGGAGTAAACGTAATCTGATTTCTGAAATAAACAGGTTGCACCGTCGTTGCATTCGGATTCTGAATAAACAATTTGAAATCGGATGTATCATTCAAAGCCAGAAACTGATTTTCATCTTTCAGACTGATGAGGATATTCGGTTTGGCTGATACCAGATCACCGTCCAGAATATGAACCCCGTCAAAAGTTACATCCAATAATGGGTTTACCTTGTCGCCGGTCACATAAAACTGTTTCTCAACCAGGTTATTGAAATGGAATTGTTCATTTTGTGTGTGGACAGTGGAAAGCGGATTGGCTTCCATCCAGAAGGTATTAAGGCCAGGATATCCGGTGGTAACAATATGTACCGTATCTATAAACCAGGCACCTGCATTAAACGGAGGCTTGCGTAATTTAAAAGTCTTGCCATTAGCCAGCACCAGATTGTGCCGCACATGGTTTTTATCCATGATCCAGTAATTGATCTGCAAGGAATCAGTAGTGGAAAAATTCCTGTCGCTTATATTCTGCACCGCGCAGGTCATCGTAATGGTAGATCCTTCCTGTGTGGTATCCTTTACAAAGCTAAAATTCAGGGCAGGGTTTACGGCCATTTCAGGGGCCTGGGTATAAATCACCTGCCAGCGTTTAAGCTGTGCCGGCGTACGGTTGGTATCATCGCTCATATAAGCCACCAAACGGATATAGGGATAAATGGCAGCATTTACATAGCTGGCCAGGTTATACATATCCCTGGTGGTATCCGAAAGATTGGCCAGGGTTACTTGTGTGCCCGCAGCATTAATCCCCACCACACGAATCACCACACTGTCATAATCGGGCACTTCCAGGTGTTTCATCCGGAGGTGAAACTCATCCCAGCTTTTGGCGGGACCAATTACTTCGGAAGCAATATATCCTGAATTCCAGTTGGTACTCAGCGTTGAATCCAGAGTAATTTTCTGCCCTTCATTGGACGATATAAGTTCTTTTGCGCTATTGGCCGGCGCTCCTTTTCTGCCAAGGAACACATACGAGTTATGGGTGCCGACTCCTCCGCTTGTGATGAGATGACATCCCAGGTTTCTAAATGAATTAAGAAGAGATGCAGAATAGGTATTAACGGAATCATACGCTCCCGCTGTGGCATTGGAAAAGCCCAGTACATAATATCCGTTTGGTATCGCATTCAGAAATCCTAACATACCTAACTGCTGAGACCCCGGAGCATCATAAAAATCATAGGCATAAAGCGGTGTATTGCAAACACAAACGGTATTATTGGTTCGTGGGTCTACATAAGGCAATGAGATATTCGTGGTACATAGGGTGTCAAAACCCCAGGGGGCCAGACTCACCGGATTGATAACTGCAAAAGAAAAACCAGGGATGGCACAGGAAGATTCTTCCATGGTGGTTCCGTTGATCTTGTAATTCACATCCGGCCAGTCGTGTCCATTAAAAGCCATGATGGCATTATTGATTTCAACAGTTTTCAGATCATTCACAAAAGTGAATTTGCGACCGATACGCACAAATTTCACAAACTGATAAGCATCATTCTTAAACTGGAAAAAGTGAGCTTGCTCCCACCCTCTTTTATTGGTGATGTATTGAAACGAACTTTCTTTCCAGCGGGCCTTGCTGGTAGTACCCACCGTATCGGGGCAAATGCGCCAGTAATAAACCACACTATCAGTCAGGTGTGCTACGGGAGGCTTCCATGTAATTACCCCCCCGGGCTTATTTAAGAGAATTGCAGTCTTTGCAAACGGACTGTTATAGCTATCCGTTGTATCAAACTGTATCCTGTAGTTGTGCGCCGGCTCCAGCGCATTGGCAGTGGACGATTTCAGCGTGACTGTATCATAGGGATAAATGGCGTCATTATACGGCCAGACAGGTAAGATAGAGCTACCCTGCAACAACAGATCCACATCGGTAGTGGAATTATTGGACTTGGTTATTTCCCGTATGCGGTTGGTAAAATCAAGTATCACCGATACTTTGTTTAACCCAAGTCCCCGGTTAAAATCAACGGGTATTTTAAATTTCACCGAATCTTCCCAGGCCGGGGCTTTTACATATTTGCGATAGGTATCGGTATCACCGTTTGGATACTTACGAAGCAGATGCACAAAAAACGAATCCCGGATTGCTTTTCCGTTGTTATGCATAAGGGCTATCACCGTAACCGAATCGGGATTGGAATGCGTATCAAAACTAACATCCGGGTTGGTAATGGCATAATCGGGCAAACGGGGCGAAGCAATAACAACAGAAGGATCTCCGTCCAGTGTCATCGTGAGACAGGTGGTTTTTGCATACAGCCCGAAACCGCCCATCGCTTCTCTTGCTTTTACGGCATATTGGATATGCTTCCCGATGCTTTTTCCATAATCATAACGGGCCAGATCGCGGTAAAGACCGGTGGTATAGGGATATAATTCAGTTGCAATACCAAGGTACGTGCTGGCCACAAAACCAATGGCCCCCCGGTTGATATTGATAAATTTTTCGCTGGTGCTGGCTGGATACGTATGAATATTTCCTGCATAACAGGAGTTGGCAATGATAAGCGGGAAACGGGGTGCATTATTATAGTTGGATGGATCGTCAATGCTTTGGTCAAAACCGCTTCCGGAAGCATGTCCGAAAAATGTCATAATGCTTACTCCATTATCGATAATCTGCTTCAGCGAATCGCTTTGGTTAATCTGAATGGGCGCGCTGGAGGTTTTGTAAAAAGAAGTGACATGCCCGCCATAATTTGTATCGGCTTCTATAATGGTTTTGAAATTAGTCAGATAGTTTTTAAATTGGATTTGTTCACTGCTATTATCACCTCCACCAAAATGCAATACCTGTTTCATCCAGGATGCTGCCGCATTCTGCTCATAAGCTGTTACCTTATTCAGATAGGTCATTACATCCGTATTGGTCATGGAGGCAATACGACCGGTGGCAAACGAGGGAGCGTAACTGTTACCGATCAGCTTGCTGGTAAACAAATTATCACTGGGAGGATAACCAATGGTAGGCACCAGTGCTGTGATAGGGAAAGGACTGAACTGCATGCGATAAGCATCTATCGATTTACCGATCAGGAACAGGTATTTAGGTTTAGAAGGATAGGTATTCATCAAATAGCTGCAGAAACGGCGGATGGATAAAGGGTGCATGCGGATACCATAGGCAAACTGATCATACAGATCGGCTACATCGGCCAGCACCACATGATTGGCTCCACCCTGTACCGAGCTGCGGTATAGCTTATAGGATTCTGCCGAAGACCATAACAAGGCATTGGTCACAATCACAAATGCCGAATCGCCGGATTGAAGATGATAATTGGTGAAATAGCCATTACCATTTACAGGAATCAGCGAAGTAACATGCTGGGTATTATTATCGCTTGTTACATAACAGAATTTTTCCGCTCCAAGGCTGTCGCTGATTAACACCTGGTATTTACTACCTGCAAACACCGGTTGAATACGGCGATGATACGTGAGATCATAAAACCGCATGGTAGATCCGGAGGTATTGAAATCGGTCAGATTGAGATAGGACTTATTAGGAGCTCCGTTGGCAGGCACATACATTTTGAATTCGCTGAGCCCTTCCAGGTCCATGGTATGCGGATATCTGATGCTTACATACACAAACGCTGCATCACCGCTGGAAACACTGGTACCGGGGTTAATGCTGTAAAGAGTAACAGGGCTGGTAGTGACACTGGGAGCAACAGTAGGAAGTGAAGATGTGGGAAGCAACGTATCGAGCAAAAAAGTGGTATATCCATCCACATACTTGGTATACACAGAACCGGGATAGTTGATTTGTATCTGATAATCGGGGTAGACGGAAAAATCGTTGGATCGTGTTGAAACCCTTGCCTGCAAATGTGTTTTCTGGGCTGGTGCCGCACCCGTATAAGGGTTGGCGGTATTCATATTCGCCGTAATACTTCCTCCGTAATAGATGGTTGTACACACGATACTTTCCATGGGCAGGTATTCCGGATCGGTGATGTTATTATAATCCGTGGTACCCTGAAAATAATCTCCCCGAAAAGCGCTGATATCCTGTTTATACATAAACGGATTGGGCGTATGCACAGAGCTGAAGGTTGTATCCGTACCGTTTACCATACGCAGGTTGTTCAGGGAACTGTTCCAGGTAAGGTAATACACGGCAGTATCGTTGAAGAGACTTACATAGGGGTTGGGTGCGGTAGCGCCATTGTATAAGGCGGAATCCAAAAAACCGTCATTGGCTTTGCCATAGAATTCAAGGGTATCGGTGGTATTGAAAACACCATCCGATTCGCCTTTGATATAAATATATTGTTCTTTACCCCTGCCAAAAATCTGCATGTGTTTGGGGTTTACCGTGGCAAGCGGAACGCCGGCATTGGCCAGTGTGGCGGAATCGAGGCGATAAATCCCGTCGCGGGTTACCAGTATTTTATAATATTTTTGGGAATAGTTGATCCACTCATTCCCGAATGTCTGTGATAAGATCGGGAGAGCCCAAAGCAAGAAGAGAAGTGCGACAGGGTACTTCTTTCCCATTTGAATTAGTTACGGTGATTAAGATCGAGTTTAAGGGAAAATACGTTGGAATATAAGGCAACACTTTGATCGCCTATATCTGTCAGTGCGTAATCAAGGGTAAAAGCTTTGAATTTTATCCCTACACCAATGTTGGGCATAAAACTGGTAAACTTATTCCCCGAAATATCTGTTTCTGTTTGAATATTACCGATTCCTCCGCGAAGGAAAATCATGTTTTTATATCCTGCTTCTATCCCCATATGCGGATCGGCACTGGCAGCAGATGAATGCAGCAACACATTCCGCTGTCCGTCAAATGTAACATCCACATCCACTTCCGGCATAATGGAGTAGCGTCCGTTTCCGAATTCATATTTCCGCGCTGCACCTAAAAGCATACGGGGGAGTGTTACCTCCACGGAGTTTGTTGGCAACGTGTTAAGTGTCTGCTTAAAGGCTTGTATCATGGCATCACTCAGGTTAAAACTCCAGGCGTTGAAGGTAGATGTCACATCCCTGAACATGGCCCCGAACTTCCATTTCTTATAATCGTATTGTGCACCCAGATCAAAACCAAAACCCCAGGCCCCGGCAAAATCACCAACCACACGACGGATGATCTTAACGTTGCCTCCATAGCGTAGTCCCTTTATCTTGGTCACACGGGCATAGGAAAGCAAAAAGGCATAATCGGCCGAGCTGAACGTGCTTACATTATCATAGTTTACATTTCCATTGGCATCAATAAGTTCGGTGGTATTCGGGATATTATCCACCCCAAAACGAATCATACTTACGGCAAATACACTGTTGGTATCAATCCGTTTGGCAAAACCGGCGTAATCGTATTTGGCAATACCGGCAAAATATTCGCTGTGCATCAGCCCCAGGCTGAATGTGGTGGTGATACCGGTAAGACCAGCTGGATTCCAATAGCCTGCAGTTACATCATTGACCGATGCCACCTGAGCATTTGACATTCCCAAGGCCCGTGCACCTACCCCAACATCCAGAAACTCATTACTATACTTAGGAGCACTGGTTTGACCAACAGAAAATAACGCGGTTAAACAAAAAAGACCGGCAAGGAGTAATTTATTGGATTTCAGCATAGATCAGACTATAAAAATAGAGAAAAAAAACCAATTTGATCCTTCCTCAAACGCATAAAAGAGGGGTTTTATTACCTTTCCTAAAGAATTCAGGTTCAAAAGCTTAAATTTATACGGTTCTTAGTCCATTTACGGAATTTTCATCCTCAGAAAGCCCTTTATGAAGCTTAATCTTCCGTTGGCCCTTGCTTTTCTGATCTGTCTCCTGCTTACTCTTGTCGCTTCAGGCATTCCGCTTTTCTGGGATAGTGTGTATTATGCCCTGCCGGTATTAAAAGGCGGAAAGGAGTTTACCCCTTTTCATATTCCCGAATCATTGGATACAGGAGGCTTTCCTTTTTATGCTGCCTGGCTATCTCTTTTTTTCCGGTTATGCGGCACCGGTCTTTTGTCTGTCCATCTCGCCTTGCTTCCTTTTTTGCTGGGCAGTGTATTTGCTTTTTATCGCATAGGCCGGCGGTTTTTGAACAATACCATGCTTTCGGTTGCCCTGTTGTTATTATTTCTCGAGCCTTGTTTCATTACCCAAAGTATATTGGCAGCACCGGATCTGATGCTCCTGGCATTTTTTCTGCTGGCATTGATGGCCTTGTTGGAAAACAAACGGCTGTTGTTCTCCATCTTTCTTATCCTGCTGGTCTTTTGCAATATGCGCGGATTGCCGGCAGCAGCTTCCTTGCTGATTATGGATTTCCTGTTCGCCTCTCCTTCCGAACGATGGAATAAAAACAAAGTGTTTGCCTGGCTGCCTGTATTTGTCTTTAGCGCAGTGTGGTTTCTGTATCATCACGCTGTTACAGGCTGGTATTTCTTTTCCCCGTGGAGAGAAAAAACGGATGAACATGGCGTGAGCATAACCATCATGCTAAAACATGTCATGCTTGTACTCTGGAAACTGGCTGATTCCGGACGAATCATCCTCTGGCTTTTTCTGGCTGCAGCCATTGTCTATTTCCGAAAAGCCGGTTCCAAGGATCCCGTTTTTTACCGCCTCCTGCGCCTGCTCCTGCCTCCTCTTTTCTTTTTCTCCCTATTGCTCATCCCCCTTTCCAACCCCATCGGTGCACGGTATTTCATGCCGGTATTTGCATTACTTATCCTGCCAGTTTGTTATCTGATACAACAATGGAAAACTACTTATCAGAGAATCTCTGTATTGCTAATCGCTATCGTTTTAGTAAGTGGCAATTTCTGGATCTATCCCGAACGACTCAGTAATGAATGGGATACCAGTTTGAAAGTATTACCCTTCTTTAGCCTGGAACAACAAATGAGGGAATATATCTATACGCATAGCTTGCGAGACAAACAGCTGTCTCCTTATAATATCGGAACACAATTCCCTTTGATCTATTCTCCTGCCGAAACTTATCTGAGCCCAGGTTCTACTCCGGATATAATCGCCTATTTCGATTTCAACTGTCATTATACCAACGCACTCGATGGACCCGTCAGTAAATTTCATTACTACCTCCACTCCAATGTTTGTAATACGGATTTGCTGCCTCAGATAGAAGAAATAAAAACGAAATGGAAGCTGGTCAAAGAGTTTAGGGAGGGGGAGGTGTATTTGGTTCTTTATGAAAATACGGGATTGTAAGTCCTCCCCCTTGCCCCCTCCAAAGGGGGATAGAAAACCGTGTCCCCCTCTGGAGGGGGCAAGGGGGAGGAAAGCAGTATGCTGTTTTTGACTAAATTCGCCCTGTGAATTTCAAAGCCTTTGTTCCCAATAGCATTACCTGCGGCAATCTTTTTTGCGGTTGTCTGGGGGTGGTATTTGCTTTTCAGGGCAATCTGGTGTGGGCCGCTTATATGGTAGGGCTGGCTGCATTCCTCGACTTTTTTGATGGCTTGTTTGCCCGTATGCTGGGAGTGAGCGGTGAATTTGGGAAACAACTGGATTCGCTGGCCGATATGGTGAGCTTTGGATTCCTGCCCGGGGTGATGTTGTTTCAGCTAATCAGTCTCAGTATTTTACAACATACCATTGCTCATTTTGATCTGGGCAATTTATTTAACGGCGATATGCAGGCCGGTAATCCCTACCCCATGTGGCTTCCATTTTGCGGATTCCTGGTCACTATATTCTCTGCACTTCGTCTGGCCAACTTTAATATCGATCCCCGTCAGCATGATTCTTTTATTGGCTTACCCACGCCGGCCAATACGATTTTGATTTGTTCCATTCCGCTTTTTTTACACCTCCCCTCACCCGATGTAACAGGCACCCCTGCTCCTCTTTCTATTTTTAAACTGGCTATCAATGCCGTGGAGCCCAGCTCCAGGCTTTCCGAATACATTCTCACTCCCTGGTTCCTGATTGGTTTGACTGTTCTTCAATCCTTTTTGCTGGTGGCTCCTATTCCCTTGTTTGCCCTTAAATTCAAAAATTTCGGGTGGAAAGGCAATGAACTTCGTTATTTGTTCATCCTAAGCGCCTTGGTATTGTTGATAATATTCCTCTATCTCGCTATCCCTATTATCTTATTTTTGTACATCTTTTTATCCATTGTAAATAATCTTCTAAACAAACGCGGAAATGAAATTCAGAGCTGAAATAGATGTAATGCCGCTTAAAGCATTGCTGGATCCACAGGGCAAAGCCGTTACACGCAGCATGAAAAACCTGGGACTGGCCGAAATACAACAGGTACGTATAGGCAAGCATATCAGCCTGGAAGTGGAAGCCGGGTCAAAAGACGAAGCCAGGAAAAAAGTGGATGATGCCTGTAAGAAACTCCTCTGCAACCAGATTATGGAGTTTTATGAATTTGAGATCGCAGAGAATTAATCATAAACTCCCCCCGCTTCCCCGGTCTGAAGACCGGGGTTACTTTCTGAGTTCGAAATTTTTTCCGAGGTATACTTTTCTCACCTGCTCATCATTGGCCAGTTCTTCGGCTGTGCCTGCCTTCAGAATACTGCCTTCAAAAAGAAGATAGGCCCGCTCGGTGATGGATAATGTTTCATGTACATTGTGGTCGGTGATGAGGATGCCGATATTTTTTTCCTTCAAACGTCCTACCACCGCCTGAATATCTTCTACCGCAATAGGATCTACACCGGCAAAAGGTTCATCCAGCAAAATAAATTTGGGATTAACTGCCAGACAACGGGCTATTTCCGTTCTTCTACGTTCTCCACCTGAAAGCCGGTCGCCCAGACTTTTACGGATATGCTGTAACCCGAATTCTTCCAACAGCATTTCACATTTTTCCTTCTGCTCGTTCTTGGGTATCTGAGTCATTTCCAGAATGGCCTTGATATTATCTTCTACGCTCAGTTTCCGGAAAACAGATGCTTCCTGAGCCAGATAACCGATGCCACGTTGTGCCCGGCGATACATGGGCTCCTGGGTAATATCCTGATCATCCAGAAAAATACTGCCCGAATTGGGTTTGATCATTCCCACCACCATATAAAACGAAGTGGTTTTTCCGGCTCCGTTGGGACCCAGCAAACCTACAATCTCTCCTTGTTTTACCTGGAAAGACACGCCTTTTACAACCGTACGGTTTCTGTATTTTTTAATGATATTGTCGGCCCGGAGAAGCATAGGAATTGGTCTGCAAATTTAAGCTTGAAAAACAGAATGCTGATCTTTACTTCTGTAACTCCTCCCAATATTCAACCGCCCGGCGGGTATGCGGAATCACAATCGTTCCACCCACAATATTGGCAACAGCAAATACTTCAAACAGCTCGGCAGTACTCACTCCGCTTTCCTTGCACTTGCCCAGATGATATTTGATACAATCATCGCAACGCAATACCATGGAAGCCACCAAACCAAGCATCTCTTTTGTTTTAACCGGCAAAGCCCCTTCCTGATAGGTATTGGTATCCAGGTTAAAAAGACGTTTGAGGACAATATTATCAGCCCCGAGAATCTTTTCATTCATCTTTTCCCGGTAGGCGTTGAATTCGTTTATGGCTTCAGACATCAGGCAGCTGTTTTAGCTTTTTTCTTATCCACTCGTTTTGCAACAAGTATACTTACTTCATAAAGCAAATATAAGGGGAATGCAACCAATAATTGAGAGGTAATATCGGGCGACGGGGTAATGAATGCCGCTACAATAAGAATCACCACAATGGCATGTTTGCGGTAGTGACTCATAAAAGCAGGACTCAGCAATCCGATCTTGGTTAGGAAATAAACCAGGATAGGCAATTCAAATACCAATCCCATGGCCAGTGTAAGGGTGGTAACCAGCGATATATAGGAATCCATGGAAATCCGGTTTTCCACCAACGTACTCATCTGATACGATCCCAGAAAACTGACCGTCATGGGCACAATGACAAAATAGCTGAAAAGGATACCTATTACGAACAACAGGGAGGCATACAATACAAAACCCCTTGCAGCCGTTTTTTCTTTCAGTTTAAGTGCCGGCTTAATAAAACGCCATACTTCCCATACCAGATAGGGGACGGACAAGATCAATCCACCTACCAGGGAGATCCAGATATGCGTGGTAAACTGACCCGACAATTCCAGATTTACCAGTTCATAATGTGCCACCCCGATACACATGGAATCGTTGTGAAGAAACATATGTCCCAGCTTACATAAAACACGATAGGTGATAAAATCGGGGCGCTTGGGACCGAATATGATAACGTCGAAAACAATGTTGTTATAACAGAAAAGAACGACGGCCATGATAACCACCACAATAGCCGAACGTACTAAATGCCAGCGCAATACCTCGATATGATCGAGGAAGGACATTTCGTTGTCTTTACCAGTAGATTTGCCGAATAGCGCCATTTAAGGGCGCAAAGATAAGGGAAAATCGGACTTCGGAATGAAAAGAAACCGTTTCCGGGCCAGTGATAATTTTAGGTCTCGACTTCCCTACCTCTTGATTCAGGATGTTTCCTTTAGCAATCAAGGAAGTTCCTTTAGCAATCGGGATGTTTCCTTTAGCAATCAAGGAAATTTCTTTAGCAATCAGGATGTTTCCTTTAGCAATCAAGGAAGTTCCTTTAGCAATCAAGGAAATTTCTTTAGCAATCAGGATGTTTCCTTTAGCAATCAAGGAAATTTCTTTAGCAATCAGGATGTTTCCTTTAGCAATCAAGGAAATTCCTTTAGCAATCGGGATGATTCCTTTAGCAATCAAGGAAATTCCTTTAGTAATCGGGATGATTCCTTTAGCAATCAAGGAAATTCCTTTAGTAATCGGGATGATTCCTTTAGCAATCAAGGAAGTTCCTTTAGCAATCAAGGAAATTCCTTTAGTAATCGGGATGTTTTCACTGGTAAACCCAACTTTTGTATCTAAGTTTAATTTACTCACTAATTGATCTTATATTTTGATCCAAACAATCATTACCGTGATCAGGTTTGTTCCTGGCCTACGCAATTGTCGCATATCTTTTAAAGAGCCATTCTCTCCAATTGCATAAATTTGCCATTATGCAACAAAAATGGAAGCTGCCATTCTTATTTGTCGGCCTTTTTCTGGGGGTGCTTCTTACCTATTCCAATCATTTTCATAATTCTTTTCATTTTGACGATTCGCATACTATTGTCAACAATGCTTATATCCGGGATATTCACAATATTCCCCGCTTTTTTAAAGATGGTACCACCTTCAGTTCCCTGCCCAGCAATCAGAGCTATCGTCCGCTGGTAAGTACCACCCTGGCTATTGATTATGCCCTGGGAGGCGATAAGAATATGTTCTGGTTTCATTTCAGCACCTTTCTCCTCTTCCTTTTACAAGGGGTGTGTATGTTCTTTTTGATCCGTACCGTTTTCTCCTTAACACTACCCGGAACCTCTGTTTCCGTTACGGCACTTTTTGCCACTGCCTGGTATCTGTTGCATCCGGCCAATGCGGAAACTATCAATTATATCATTTCCCGCTCCGATACCCTCAGCACCTTGTTTGTCGTAATAGCCTTTATGCTTTATGCCTGCTCTCCCTTCTGCCGGCGATATTTCCTGTATCTCATTCCCGTTGCGCTGGGCACCCTGGCCAAACCAACCGCTGTTATGTTCGGCCCCATGCTGGCTGTCTATGTTTTTCTTTTTGAAGAATCACCGGGCGATGAAAAATTGTTTACCCGTATCCGCCACATACTTATTAAAACAACTCCTGCCCTCCTTTTCTGTATAGGCTGTTATTACTTTACCCGGATCATGGAACCCGCAACCTGGGTGCCCGGCGGAGAAACATCCAAATTGAATTACCTCATCACACAGCCCTTTGTGTTGTTCCGGTATTTCTACACCTTCTTCCTGCCTGTTGATCTAAGTGCCGATACCGACTGGAAACCGTTCACTTCGTTGCTGGATATCAAATGCATCATTGGTTTTATCTTTCTTCTGTTCCTGCTGGTTTCCATCTTATTGCTTTCTCAGAAAAAAGTTTGGAAACCGGTTGCCTTCGGTCTCAGCTGGTTTTTTCTGGCCCTGCTTCCAACCAGTCTTACCCCCCTGGCTGAAGTAATGAACGATCACCGTATGTTTTTTCCCTATGTAGGGCTAGTTATCAGTGTAAGCTGGACGGCATTTATCCTGCTGCGCAAATTGCCTTTCCTGGCTCCTTTGCGTATGCATAAAGATGTACTGGGCATTGTATGCTTTCTTTTTTTAGGCGCCTATGCATTTGGCACCCACGAACGCAATGTGGTATGGCATGATGAGGAACGTTTGTGGAAAGATGTAACCATTAAAAGCCCTGAGAATGGAAGAGGGCAAATGAATTATGGCCTCAACCTGATGCAGAAAGGCGATTATGCCGGAGCTGAAATCTATTTTAAAAAGGGGTTGGAATTGTGGCCCTACTATTCTTACCTCCACATCAATATGGGTGTGTTGAAAGAAGCTCAGGGCAACCCGGCCGAAGCAGAAGCTTATTTTAAAAAAGCCCTGGCCTGTGACCAGGCTTTAGCTAAAGAAAAAAACTCGGCGAACCCGGAATGCTATTTTTATTATGCCCGCTTTTTGAAAAATCAAAACCGTTTTCCGGAAGCGCTTAATCTGTTGGATCAGCTGTTCCGCATTTCACCGGGGCATCTGAACGGGCGTTATCTTCAGATGGAAATTTATCAGCAACAAGGACAATCCGATAAGCTAAAAGCTGCTGCACAGCAAACCCTTCAACTGTCGCCCAACGATCCTATTGCTCAAAATTATCTTTTGCACCCGGCCGGAAACACCAGTTACCTGGATGCCCTGATCATAAAAGCAAGCAACCAGCCTTCGCCCGAAAATTATCTGGAGCTGAGCCTTGCTTATTACAATGCCGGCAAATATGCATTATGTATTACGGCTTCTCAGGAAGCATTGAAATTAAAAAAAGATTTTGCCGAAGCCTGGAACAATATAGGAGCCTGTTATGGCCAACAGGAAAACTGGGAGGAGGAAATAAAAGCTTGTAAAGAAGCCCTGCGTATCAGACCCGATTTTGAACTGGCTAAGAATAACCTGAACTGGGCATTACAACATAAGAAGTAAGAAGCAAGAAGTCAGAAGTCAGAAGAGGGTGTTAAAGCAGTCCTTCCCGCATCAGATCGTGCATGTGAACAAAACCGGCATACCGGCCTTCATCCGTTACGATGAGTTGGGTAACCTGATGTTTTTCCATCTGCCGCACGGCACTTACAGCCAGCTCGGAGGCGTCAATTGATTTTGGATTACGGCTCATGATATCAGCCGCTTTAAATCCTTCGATGTGAATGGATTTTTCAAGCATACGACGCAAATCCCCATCCGTAATAATTCCCTGTAATCCCTCCGGTCCCACAACAGCTGTTGCACCGAGTCGTTTGGATGAGATTTCCAGAATTACACTTCGGATATCATCATCCGGTTTTACAATCGGCTTTTCATTTTGAGAGCTTAAATCACTCACTTTCAGATAGAGACGTTTGCCCAGCGCTCCTCCGGGATGAAAACGGGCAAAATCCTTTTCGCTGAAATCCCGGGCCTGGAGCAAACAAACGGCCAACGCATCACCTAGGGCCAGCTGAGCTGTTGTACTGCTGGTAGGCGCCAGATTAAGGGGGCAGGCTTCGCGTTCTACGGTTGCATCCAGGATATAATCGGACTGGGTAGCCAGATACGAACTTTTGTTCCCGATCATTCCGATGAGCTTATTCTCTCCCTTTTTAAGCAATGGGATCAGGGCCTTTATTTCGGGGGTATTGCCGCTACGGGAAATACAAATAATGGTATCGTTTCTTTGAATGGTTCCCAAATCGCCATGAATAGCATCGGCTGCATGCATGAAAATGGCAGGGGTGCCGGTTGAGTTCAGGGTAGCTACTATTTTGGATGCAATGATGGCGCTTTTACCTATTCCGGTTACCACCACCCTGCCTTCCGATGCAAGGATATGCCGGATACATTTTATGAAATCGTCGCCCACCTGCGAGACCAGATTTTTAACCGCTTCTGCTTCTAAAAGTAATGTATTAACCGCCAGTAATTTTAGTTCGTCGTTTGATTTCAAGCCTTGGTGGTTTTTTTTAATTGAGCGATATAAAATTAGCTTTTGAAAGGAATTTTTATTATATCTTTACCTAAGCGAAGCAAAAATAAAGAAATATCGCATTTTTCATCCCATAATACGGAAATACAGACCAACCCGATGCTAGAATTAGAATCAGTAGCCCTTCCCGAAGCACTTCAGAAATATTTCGGTTTCAATAAATTTAAAGGCGAGCAGGAAGAGATTATTACCAGTGTTCTGGAGGGAAGGGATACGTTTGTAATCATGCCTACCGGTGGGGGCAAATCGCTTTGTTATCAGTTGCCCGCCCTTATCAGTGAAGGAACGGGTATTATTGTATCACCGCTTATTGCCCTGATGAAGAATCAGGTGGATGCCATCCGTAACTTCGGATCGGAAGATAGTGTTGCCCATTTCCTGAATTCATCGCTTAGCAAGGCTGAAATTCTGAAAGTAAAGAAGGATATAGCCGATGGAAAGACCAAGCTTTTATATGTAGCCCCCGAAAGCCTTACGAAAGAAGAGAATGTCACCTTTCTGAGGGATATCAATATCTCCTTTTTCGCCATTGATGAGGCCCATTGTATTTCTGAATGGGGTCATGATTTCCGCCCCGAATACCGACGCCTGCGTTCTATTTTTGAAGAGATTGGCAAAGTGCCCATCATTGCCCTTACCGCTACCGCAACTCCTAAGGTTCAGCAGGATATCCTCAAAAATCTGGGGATGCAGACAGCTGATATCTATAAATCTTCCTTTAACCGGGGCAACCTGTATTATGAGGTAAGACCCAAGGTCAATGTGGCCAAGGAGATCATCAAATTTGTAAAGAAAAACACCGGAAAATCAGGCATTATTTATTGTCTGAGCCGTAAGAAGGTAGAGGAACTAGCTGAAACCCTGCAAGTTAACGGAATAAAGGCCAAGCCTTATCATGCCGGTTTGGATGCTACCACCCGTGCCCAGACTCAGGATCAGTTCCTGATGGAAGATATTGATGTAATTGTAGCCACAATCGCTTTTGGAATGGGTATCGACAAACCGGATGTCCGTTTTGTGATACACCATGATATTCCAAAATCGCTGGAAGGCTATTACCAGGAAACAGGACGTTCGGGACGTGACGGAGGTGAAGGTCATTGTCTGACCTTTTATTCCTATGACGATATTCAGAAGCTGGAAAAGTTTATGAAAGGCAAACCTGTTGCCGAACAGGAAATAGGCAAACAACTGCTGCTGGAAACAGTAGCTTATGCCGAAACATCGGTTTGCCGCCGGAAAGTACTGTTACACTATTTCGGAGAAGGATATACACAGGACAATTGTGGCAGCTGCGACAATTGTATGCAGCCTAAAACCAAGTTTGAAGGACAAGACGAGATAGAACTGGTGCTGGAGACAATCCTTGAAATGAAGGAAAAATTCAAAGCACGGGATGTGATTAATGTGCTGCTGGGAACTCTTACCGCAACCGCCAAAGCATACAAACACAATGAACTGGATCAGTTCGGAAAAGGTGTGGAGGATGATAAGAATGAAAAATTCTGGAACGCAGTAGTTCGTCACGCCATCATAAACGGATTCCTCTCCAAAGATATTGAGAGTTACGGCTTGCTGAAACTGACCAAGGAAGGAAAAGATTTTCTGAAAAACCCTCATTCCATTATGATCACCAAGGATCATGATTATGAAGGTACCGACGCAGATGATGAGGATATAGCCGGACCCGGACATAAAGGCGCCGGTTCGGATGAGTTGCTTTTCAGCATGCTGAAAGATCTGGTAAAGAAAACAGCAAAGGCCAAAAACCTGCCTCCCTATGTTATCTTTTCCGAAGTATCGCTGGAAGAAATGGCTATTCAGTATCCAACCACCATGGAAGAGCTGACCCATATTACAGGGGTAGGTCCAGGTAAAGCAGCCAAATTCGGCAAACCGTTTGTAGAACTTATTGCCACCTATGTGACCGAAAATGAAATTGAGCGGCCCATGGATATGGTGGTAAAATCAGTGGTGAACAAATCGGGGCTGAAAGTACATATCATACAAAGTATTGACCGTAAGCTGAGTCTGGAAGATGTAGCCAGTGCCAAGGGACTTTCCCTGACAGATTTGCTGGGTGAGATAGAAACCATTGTTGCCTCCGGTACACGTGTCAATATCAGCTATTATATTGATCAGGTGCTGGATGAAGAGAAACAGGAAGAAGTATATGACTATTTCCGTGAATCGGACAGTGATTCTGTTGCCGATGCACTAAAAGAGTTGGGCGAAAACGATTATACCGAAGAGGAGATCCGTCTCATGCGTATCAAGTTTATTTCTGAAGTAGGGAACTAATCCCTTTTCAAATACGGGAAGCGGATTTCTGATACTTTTTCAGCTCTGTTCTGAGCTCCACTATTGCAGCCGTGCAGGCTGCTTTTATACGGGTTATTTTTTCTCTTATTACTTCCGGATACGCTCCCCGTTCTGCATCTGCTTCCAATTCTGTAATCACATCCTTCATGCTCGCTATACCCATAAACCCGAAAGAAGGTTTCATTTTGTGAGCCATAGCCTTGATGCCGGACCAGTCGTTACGTTCCCAGCTTTTCTCCATATTATCTAACGCGGCAGGTGTTTCAGCAATAAAAATGCTGATCATCGTTTGCATAAACTCGTCACTTCCATTGGCCAACTGGCGCAGATAGCTCAGATCAATTATTTTTTGCGTTTCCATTATTTTTTGGTTTCAGGTTTCTCTTCCCGCCTTTCCGATCATCGCGATCTGAAAAAAGCATGGAAAGGTTATTTAATCCAGGTAGTAACTCTTTACTCGTGATGAAAGCCGGTCAAAATCAATAGGCTTACTTATAAAATCATCGGCCCCTAATCCAAGCGAAGAAAGAATAACATCGGCCTTATCAAGCGATGAAATAATAATCACCGGTATCCGGCTGAAGTATACTTGTTTTAATAAACACAGTAAACTGAGTCCCGACATTTCAGGCATCATAATATCACTGATAATCAGATCCGGGTGTTCGTTTTTCGCTATACCGATGGCATCAAACCCGCTGCTGGCAGCAATCACTTCATTACCTCCTGCAACCAGACAACACCGGATGGCTTCCAGAGTAAGCGGATCATCATCTACTATTAAGATTTTCATAGGCCGTTCTCCTTTGAATATATTCATACCAAAAATTGCATTGCCTGCTATGCCATACATCTTATAAACGATAAAGAAAAAAGATAAGAAGTATCAGCAGCAACAGAAGTCCTAACCAGGCAGGCATGTTACTTTTCTCTTCCAGTTCTTCCTCCTCTTTTTCCTCTTTTATCTCTTGTTTTAATTCGGAAACAATTCCTTTTATTTTTGGAAATGCCTGTTCGTTTTTTACCACATATTCCATGGCCCCCATCTTGATACAATTCATAGCCGTATCCACACTTTCCTTTGCCGACATCACCACTACACTTAATCCGGGGTCGATATTATTAATCTTTTTTAATATTTGAAGCCCATCCCAGGCATATGCAAATTCGGAGTCGAGACGGTAGTCCAGCAACAGCAGGTCCGGCGAACGGTGTAGTTCATGCAAGGAAGACTCTCCATTGGAGAAACTGGCTACCTCCACGTTTGGCACTTCTTTTTTCAGGTAGGTTTCCAATGCCTTGCTGAAAACGGGGTCGTCGTCTACGATGAACACCCGTGTCACATCCTCGTTCTGTTTCATGACAGATAGCGTTAAAATGTCTCATCCTGTTTCATCCAATTATAAGCCACGTAATGCTAATTGCAAGTGCAAAAACGAAAAACACCAGTAGACTTATTCGAACAATCCGTTGTCGTCCTTCCTGTTCTTCTTTAATTTCTTCTTCTTTATTTTTCTTTCCCATCACAAATTCCACCAGCGATTTGATTCTACCGGCTGCACTTTCTTCCTTCAGCATATAATCATATACACCCTCTTCCATAAAATGCTGAGCTGCATGCGAGTCAAAATTGCCGGTCAGTACTACTACCGGCACTTCCGGTTTTGCCTGCTTTATTTTCCGGAATGTATCCAGACCATCAATTCCCGGCAGGACATAATCCAGAATAATCATATCGGGTTCAAGCGCGAGGTTGCGGATACATTCTTCTCCCTTTTCAAACCTAAGGCATCGTACCATGTGGACTTCTGATAGCATATACTCCAACATAAAGGAATACAGCTCATTATCCTCCACAATAAATATCAGATTCTGCCTGGATGGCTGCTTTTTCACCGTCATGTTAGTAGTTGCTGATCCTTAAGGAGTATAACGGACAAGATCTGCAAGACTTTCTCTTTTTCGGTGAATAAGACAGAATAAGCGGTGAAGGGGCGTCAGAATTGAGCCGGAATACAGGAGGGGGTGGTACAGAAATACGCTAATCAGCTTAATACATTAAGCCTTTTCAGAAAGCTTTCCCGGTACAAGGCTCCTACCGGGATTGGTTTATTGTTAATGGAGATAACAGAATCATCGATGGTATTAATATGCTCAATCTGAACGATAAAGGAGCGATGAACTCTGACAAAACGCTCTGGGGGCAATTTGCGTTCCAGGGATTTAAGAGTAAGGTGAAGGGTATATTTCTTATCAAAGGTATTAATGGTAACATAATCGCCCAGGGCTTCGATCCAGAGAATATCCTTGATAACCAATTTACTCAGAACAGCATTTTTGCGGACGAAGATATAGTCTTCCGTAAATTCACCTTGCTCCTCCTGACGATGATCATACCGCTCCTTTGCCTTGGCTGCTGCCTTTATAAAGCGATGCAGCTCAATAGGTTTTAAAAGATAGTCCACCACATCATAGTCATACGCTTCCTGGGCATAGCGGGCATGTGAAGTGGTTAAAATAATAAGAGGAGGCGCGGAAAGGCTTTTAATAAGCTCCATCCCATTCATTTCCGGCATTTCTACATCCAGAAAAAGAAGGTCTATCTCCTCATTCATCAATGCTTCTGCAGCCTCCATGGGACCACTGCAGGTTTTAAGCAGATTGATATAATTTACATGCTCTATTAAATGAGCCGTTGCCAGAGACGAGAACTCGTCATCATCAACCAATATTGCATTCAATTGACCCTGTTTTGTTTCAAAATTACATTATTAAATTCCCAAATCTCAATCGCTTGTTTTACGTGTTTCTTACAAAAATGTTACATAAAAGAAACCCATATAGCGTTATATTTGAACGATTAATATAGCTTGTTTTAAAACTACAAGGTTGTTAGCTGCAAATCTTTGGGCTAAAGCCCAATTTCAGGTTGGCTTCCATAACCCCGCGCTTAAGCGCGGGGTTATGGAAGTAGTTAATATTAAAGGGGGGGGGGTAGTTCTGAAAGGAAAAATTAATCGGCTATTCTATATACAAGGAGGTTTAAATGCCCGTGCGATTATATGTCATTTGTTTCTGCCGATTATTTTCCGAGCGACGGTATTGTTCCGTGCTGATTGGGAATATCTTCTATCAGCATTTCGAATTCCGCATCCTCTTCCTTATATTTCATTATGGCATTCAGCGCATCCGGAACCACATCACTGCAAATAGTTATAAAAGAACCTTTCTTGGCATGTTTGATGGCATATTGTATGGCTTCTGCCTCTGAAGGAATAATTTTATATGGGATGGCTGCATTTTCTGTTTCTATCCCTTTTACAATCAGGCGTATGATTTCATCCCCGGTACGGTTTCTCAGGTTTTTATCCTGACGAATAATAATCTCGTCAAACATTTGTGCCGCCAGGGTACCAAGACTAACGATGTCTTCATCCCTTCTGTCGCCGACTCCGGCAATAATGCCCACTTTAGGTTTCGCATCTGTTTTTTCAAGGAACTTGGCCAGAGCCTGGAATCCAGCAGTATTGTGTGCATAATCCACCATTACCTGGAATTTCTTGAACTGGAACAGATTCATTCGGCCGGGAGTTTGTGTCGGCGAAGGAATAAATGTTTCCAATGCCAGACGAATATCTTCCGTTTTTACATTACTCAGAAATCCTGATAATACCGCCGGCAATATATTCTGGATCATAAAAATGGCTTTGCCGGAAAAAGTAAGAGGTATGTTCACCACTTTTTCTATCCTTATTTTCCAGGTGCCTTTGCAAATACTTATATAACCATCTTCTACCACAGCAGCAATGCCTCCGTTACGGCAATGCTTTTTGATCCGGGGGTTGTTTTCATCCATACTGAAGTAAGCCACCTTGCAATCCAGTCCTCTGGCCATAGCATATACCAGGTCATCATCTGCATTCAGGATGGCATACCCTTCCGGCAATACACTTTCGGGTACCACGGCCTTTACCCGTGCCAGATCTTCCAGGGTATGGATATCTTTTAAACCCAGGTGATCCTCTGCAACATTGGTAACAATTCCGATATCACAATTATGGAAACCCAGGCCTGCACGCAGAATACCTCCTCGGGCACATTCAAGCACGGCAAAATCAACCGTTGGGTCTTTGAGTACAAACTCGGCACTTACCGGCCCTGTACAATCACCTTGTTCCATCATCCGATTCTGAATATAAATTCCATCCGTAGTGGTGAAACCCACTTTATATCCCACTGTTTTCATGATATGTGCAACCAAACGGGTGGTAGTGGTTTTTCCATTGGTACCTGTAACCGCAATAATCGGAATCTTAACAGGGCTTCCCGGAGGATAAAGCATATCTATCACCGGTTCGGCTACATTGCGCGGTAACCCTTCTGTGGGAGCTATATGCATACGGAACCCGGGACCTGCATTTACTTCCAGTACAGCACCCCCATTTTCGTTAATCGGATTGGTAAGATCAGGAGCCATAATATCAATACCACAGATATCCAGACCTATAATACGGGCAATGCGTTCGGCCATGAACACATTATACGGATGCACCATATCTGTTACATCGGTGGCTGTTCCTCCGGTGCTCAGATTAGCGGTAGCTTTAAGATGCAGCACTTCGTCTTTTCCAAGTATGGAATCAATGGTAAGCCCATTATCGCGGAGGATATTTAAGGTCATCTCATCAATCTTGATACTGGTAAGCTCTTTTTCATGACCATAGCCTCTGCGCGGGTCGCTGTTCACTTTCTCTACCAGCTCACCTATCGTTAATTTTCCATCACCCGTTACCGCCGCGGGTGTTCGTTTGGCAGCGGCTACCAATTTGTAATTGATTACCAGCAAACGATAGTCGAAACCGGTCACAAATTTTTCTATGATGACCGTTCTGGATATTTTCTTAGCCACCTGAAATCCTTCTATGGCCTGCTCCAGCGTTTTGATATTGATGGTAGCTCCTCTTCCATGATTTCCATTTACCGGTTTTATCACGAGTGGAAATCCAAGCTTCTTCACGGCCCCTTCCACATCTTCTTCTATACTCGTAATAATGCCTTTGGGGATGGGGATAGATGCTGCTTCCAGCATGGATTTGGTTTCTTCTTTATCACAGGCCAGATCAACGGCAATATTACTGGTGCTGCTGCAGACAGTAGCCTGAATCCGTTTCTGGTTTACACCATACCCCAGCATCACCAGGGAATGACGGTTTAACCGTATATATGGAATCCCCCTGTTCATCGCTTCCTGAACAATTGATCCGGTACTAGGACCCAAACGTTCTTCCTCCCGTATTTCACGCATAGTTTGAATATCCTCTTCCAGGTTATAAGGATGGCCATCTACCAATGCTTGTGCAATTTTAACGGCCGATCGGGCAGCAAAAATGCCGACTTTTTCTTCCATATAGGAAAATACGACGTGGTATACCCCCCTTTCTCCGGTTGATCGGGTACGGCCAAAACCAGTATCCATTCCTGCCAGAGTTTGTATTTCCAGGGCTATATGTTCAATAACATGTCCTATCCAGGTACCTTCCTTTACCCGGGAGAAAAATCCCCCGAGGCAATTTTCCGAACAGCGGTGTTCGTACATGCTTGGGAACATCTTTTCCAAACGCTCAGAAAATCCGTCTATTTTGTCGGTAGGCCGTTCTTCATAACCGCCTATATCCAGCTTCATCACGATCAGTTTATGTCTCCATATCGACCAGTAGTTCGGGCCGCGCATAGCACGGATTTCAATTATCTTCATAGCGCTAGGATTTTGATGAATGTACGGATTATTCTCCGGCTTTCATTGGATGTTCAAAATAATGTGATAATTGTAAGCTGGGGAATTAAGGAATCCTTGCTATTCTGTTAATTTTGTTCCTAAATCAATCTGTTTGCCATGAGTATTCCTAAAGGAAAGCTGATTTCTATCGGGGGGAGTGAAGATAAAGGTACTGGCATAGAGCCAAACTT
Source organism: Bacteroidota bacterium (assembly GCA_013288325.1). Taxonomy (GTDB): domain Bacteria; phylum Bacteroidota; class Bacteroidia; order Palsa-965; family Palsa-965; genus Palsa-965. The sequence goes on along the minus strand of JABDCB010000005.1, from coordinate 46,773 downwards.
TACACAGAAAGTCGATTTGAATTTCTTTGAATTTGGAATACTGAAACGTATCCTTTCCGAAATGAAAGGCCCGGATTCATTGGTGGAAGTGATCACAACCGCTTCCGTAATACCGGAAGAAGTAGGTGAAAATTATATTCAGGCATTCGGCAAACTGGGATGCAATAAGGTAGGAGTGATTCATATCAAAAATCGGAATGATGTGCTGCTTCCGGAATATACCGAAAGGATACGCAAAGCCGACGGAGTGATGTTTACAGGCGGCAACCAGCTTCGCCTCAGCATGATTTTCGGAGGTACTGAATTCCTGAAAGTGCTCACAGAACGTTATATGCACGAAAATTTTGTCATTGCAGGTACCAGTGCCGGAGCAATGGCTATGTCGAATACAATGATATACCAAGGTAGCAGTACCGGTGCTTTGCAAAAAGGGGAGGTAAAGATTACGACCGGGCTTGCTTTTATTAAAGATGTTATTATCGATTCCCACTTCGTTACCAGAGGGCGGTTCGGCCGTTTAGCACAAGCCGTGGCAAGCAATCCGGGATGTATAGGTATTGGTCTCGGAGAAGATACGGGAGTGCTGATTACCGATGGAGATCGTATGGAGGCTATCGGATCGGGACTTATCCTTATTTTTGACGGACATAATATCCGTTATTCCAATATTGCCGATTTACCCGAAGGCGCTCCTATCTCTATTGAAAATATGGTGGTTCATGTAATGGCAAAAGGGAATTTTTATCATTTGCAGGAGCGTAAATTTTATGCAATTGCTCCGCAAGAGCACCCGATCAAGTAATCTATCATTTCAGTCCCGGTAAATAGCAATCTGGAAATCCCCGTCTGCCTTTTTAATGCCCCGGTACATCCCTTCGGAATTAAAAATCATTTCGGCATTTCCCTGCCGGTCTATGGCTATCAATCCTCCTTCTCCTCCCAACTTGACCAGCTTTTTATTTACTACTTCATCACAGGCTTCATGTAACGACCGTTTTCCATATTCTACCATACAAGCCACATCGTGCCCTACAACCGCACGTATAAAAAGCTCTCCATGGCCTGTACAGGATACTGCACAACTATTATTATTGGCATAAGTGCCGGCTCCGATGATGGGGGTATCTCCAACCCTTCCAAAGCGCTTATTCGTCATTCCGCCGGTAGAAGTTGCCGCTGCCAGATTACCATACGTATCAAGCGCTACAGCTCCAACTGTACCAAACTTTTTCTCCGAAGGTTTTTCAGCAGGAGCCGAATGGTCCATTTGAGTTTTCCCGGTATCACGTATTTCCAGCAACTGATCATAGCGCTGTTTGGTATAAAAATAACTTTCGGGCTCCATTTGCATCTGTCGGCTTTGAGCAAATTCTTCTGCTCCTTTGCCACATAAGAAGACATGCTCTGAATGGTCCATGATTTCACGGGCCAGACGAACAGGGTTTTTTATATGCATCAAACCAGACGCTGCTCCTGCCTTGAGTGTATTACCACACATAATGGATGCATCCATTTCATTTTTTCCATCGTGTGTAAATACACTGCCTTTCCCTGCATTAAACAAGGGATTATCTTCCATGACAGACACAGCCAATTCAACGGCATCAAGTGCACTTCCCCCTTTATGGAGTAGCTCATCTGCCTTTTCGAGAGCAGCTTTAAGCCCGCTCCGATAGGCTGCTTCCATTTCCGGATTCATACTACTGCGAAGGATCGTTCCTGCACCTCCGTGGATAACAATACAATGGGTAGCCATCTTGATTTTATTAAGAATGAGGAATGAAATGAACGTTTCTCTAAAAAAACAAAACCGGAAGTGAATCACCCCGGTTTTGAATCAAGTAGTTTTTTTTCGATTAGTGTTCAACCACCAAACGACGGGTTATTGTTTTTTCTGCTGTTGCAATATGACAGAAATAAACACCGGCAGCATAAGTAGACGTATTTAGTTCCAGCAACTGAATGCCCCCACCGATGTGTTCGGTACTTGTATTCATAAGTTGCCCCATCGCATTGTATAATGAAATGGTAAGCACTACCGGAATATCACTGGAAACAGGCAGGTAAGCCCCGCTATTGGCCGGATTAGGATATGGGGTTAAAACATCAAAGCCGCTCATGCTTTGCTCTGAAATCCCGGTAAACAGATATTCTCCATCGCATAGTACCACCCCATTATTGTTGGAAGGATCCATGACCCATGCAAAGAATGCTTTGTTGTTAGATGGATTCATAACCACTTGCGGCCATGGCGCTTTCAGATTGGCCGTATTGTTGTTGTATTGGGTATTGTTTACGGTCCAGGTACGGGGAGTAGTAAAATTAGCCGACTGACTCATATACTGTAATGCACCTGATGTGGAATCATAAAAAGTGGTCACAAAATTATTGGCAAAAGGGTCATAACTCAGTTTGCTCTGTATTTCATTATGACCCGTGCTATCGATAACAAATGAATTCCAGAAATTAGTGGAATCACCTCTCATGTTGTAGCTTCCGATTATATCAAAATTGCTTCCATTGTAATAATCATACGATACTGCAATGCTGGCACTGGCACTGTCGTTATCGGCAGCATTATACTGGCAGGAAATACTTGGGCTACGTACTTTATCCGTTGTCGCCGAAAGAAGAGAATCCAGGTAAACTGGTTTATTCCAGGCAGAATCAAGATTTCTTATTGTTCTTGAAAACTGGATATGACCAACGGTGCTGTATGTAGTATCAAGCAATTCCCATGCAGCACAATAAGCGCCGTGGATACTACTGCTATGCATATATGCCAGCGACACTTTGCGGTAATGAGGTGCATTGGCAATTACAACAGGCTTTCCGAATTTATTAGCCAGCTTCTTTTCTGTCGTTGCAAATACAATCGAGTCCTTTCCTATTCCCCGATGGGAATAGATAAGTCCCACATTATACAGGGAGTCTTTGCTGGTTATCTGACGGTAATTATTTGCCAGGGCTATATCATATACCTGATTAGTATCCAATTGCTGAAAGAATACTTCTGTCGATGGATACGCTGTATTTTTGATATAACGTTGTACTTCTACTTCGTATTTTTTGGTTGTCAGATCCATGCGAACATCTCCAACAAATACATTCAGGTGATTTGTATCAGCACCTGATACCGTGATATCACATGCTTTGTATTCAGAATGCCTGAAATAAGGATAATTATTGAAAGGCATCCAGTTGATACCTCCGTTTTTGGAATAGCGTACCACAACACCGCCTTTTCCGGAAACTGAATCATTTACCAGATAAGCTGCAAAAAGCCATCCATTGGAGGCGGCAGCTATTTTTACGTTACGTTGGTTGGCTAAATTATTAGACTCTACTGTAATATCAGCGGCATATAAAGGACTAACCGGCGTTGGAACCGATGACTGGGCATTACAAGCTCCTTTTCCAAGGCTAAAAACGGCTGACAAAGACACAAAAAAGGTAATGAATTTTTTCATTTCCAGGATTTTAAAGTTAGTCGTGCAAACATAAACTCAAGAAGGGTCTAAAGTAAATAAATTATTCGAATTGGAGTAAAAGCTCTTTGTTTTAGTTAGAAGTAATTGGTTCAAAGACATTTAGGCCAAAATAGGGGTCTTTGAAATATCGTTATATTCCCTAGCTTTGACCTGCTTTTGCCATGAAAACTTTGCTCTTAATCCCCCTTTTTTCCTTCTTTTCCTTTCAGGCCGAAAATCCTGGCAATCCTTTGAAATGGAAAAAATTAAGGACAGAATCGGCTGTTCGGACTGCACTTGATAAAAAACTGTCTGCCCACACCTCCTTAAGCACCTTAAAAATGGTTTTGGATCAGGAAAAGCATGTTTTTCTTCAATCTTATGGTGATAGTCTGGTGGAGTTTATCTCTCCCGACAGCCATGCACGGTTTATGATTTCGAGGCGATGGCTGCTTCGTTTTCATTTCAAACAGGACACCTTACAGTACTATACTGTAAGTGAAGGGCTAACAGGGCCTTGATAAATGGTTCCGGAATTTAATTGCTATTGAAATGGGGCTCTGCCTCTTCCGCATCCTTTTATTCTGAATGGTCTTTTAAAACGCTAACTTTACCCCTATGTCAATCTTTTCCGGTAAAAAGCGCCGGCCCTTACTTGGCTTTTATATTTTGGTAGTGTATGTTGTTTTCCAGTTCTGTTGGTGGTCTTATCTGCTGTTTTCACTAAATGCAGAGATTTACCATCTCAAAACGGAGCTGAATGTGGCAAAATCATCCGGGCTGCAGGAAACAATTGCTCTGGGCAATGACCTGGAAAAAAAACTTCATACCCGGTGGGTTATGATAACAGGAGAAGGCTCCGTTTTCTTTGTATTGTTGATTTCAGGAATTCTCATTACACGTTCCTCTTTTAACAAAGAAAATGCCCTTAACCGGCAGCAGAATAATTTTATTCTCAGTATTACCCATGAATTACGATCGCCACTAGCTTCAGCCCGGCTTCAAATGGAAACGCTTGCAGTCCGTGACCTTGAAAAAGCGAAACAAAAAGAAATTATTCAAGGGGCGATGATTGATATAGACCGTTTGAATGCACTTGTAGAAAACATTCTGCTTGCAGCCCGAATTGATGACAGCTCGTTTCGTATTCACAGGGAACAAACAAACTTAAGTGAGCTGTTACAAAGTCTGACAAATAAGTTTCAAACCCAGGGGCATGGTCAAAGAATATTACAACTCGATATCCAGCCTGGGGTGATAGCAGAAATAGATCGATTCAATTTCCCTTCCATTGTTCTTAACCTTTGCGAAAACGCATTGAAATATTCTCCTCCGGGAACACCTGTTAAAGTGTGTCTGAAGCAAACATCGGGGGGCATAAAACTTTCAGTTGCAGATGAGGGAATCGGGATTAGTGAAAAAGACAAGGCATTAATATTTAATAAATTTTATCGTGCCGGTAATGAAGAAACAAGAAGCACACAAGGTACCGGACTCGGACTTTATATTGCCAAATACCTTTCCGTGATGCACGGAGGGACACTTACCGTTAAAAATAATATACCCAAAGGAAGTATCTTTGAATTTGTTTTACCTGCTACCTCATGAACAATAAAAAACTGGCATTACTCATCCTTGACGGCTGGGGCCTGGGAGATGGCTCCCGTTCGGATGCAATGGCCTCATCAAACATTCCGTTTTTCAAAAGCCTGATGAGTACTTATCCGCACTCCAAACTCAGAACGTTTGGTGAACAGGTTGGATTACCTGACGGACAAATGGGAAACAGTGAAGTGGGCCATATGAATATTGGTGCCGGAAGAGTTGTATACCAAGATCTTGTACGAATCAACAAAGACGTAAAACAGGGAAAACTGGATATGAACCCTGTGTTACTGGAAGCTTTAGCTTATGCGAAACTGCAACAGAAACAAGTCCACTTAATGGGTCTTGTTTCCGATGGAGGGGTTCATGCTTCTCAGGAACATTTGCATAAGCTATGTGATATAGCCAACGCCCAAGGAATAAAAAATGTGTTTATACATGCCTTTACAGATGGACGAGATACTGATCCACATAGTGGAAAAGGTTTTTTGGAGAAGCTGGAACAACATATCAGACCTCTCTCGGCCCGGATTGCCTCAGTCATAGGGAGGTATTATGCTATGGACAGAGATAAACGCTGGGAACGGGTTAAGATGGCCTACGACTTATTGGTACACGGGAAAGGTACTCGTTTTAATACCGTAACAGAGGCAATAGCAGCTTCTTATACACAACAGATAAGCGACGAATTTATAAAAGCGTCAGTCATTACGGATAAGGAAGGAAATGCGCTCACTACGATTCAGGAAGGGGATGTAGTGATTTGTTTTAATTTCAGGACCGATCGTTGTCGGGAAATAACTCAGGTTTTAACGCAGACGGATATGCCTGAATTGGGCATGAAAACCATTCCTCTCCATTACATAACGATGACCCCATACGATGAACGCTTTAAAGGGATTAAAGTGTTGTACGAGAAAGATAACCTGCACCATACGCTTGGGGAAGTCCTTTCAGAAAACGGATGCAAACAAATACGGATAGCAGAAACAGAGAAATATCCTCATGTTACCTTCTTTTTCAATGGTGGCAGGGAGGAAACATTTCCCGGTGAAGAGCGAATCCTGATCCCTTCACCCAAAGTAGCCACTTATGATTTACAGCCGGAGATGAGCGCAAAACTTATTACGGATGCAATTCTTCCAAAGCTGAATGAAGGGAAGACCGATTTTATCTGTCTGAATTTTGCCAATGCGGATATGGTAGGACATACAGGAGTTTATCCAGCTGTTGTAAAAGCTCTGGAATGTGTGGATGGATGTCTTAAACAGATTGTAGAAGCCGGCATAATGGCTGGATATTCTTTTATAATAATTGCCGACCATGGCAATGCAGATTATATGATTAATCCCGATGGGACTCCTAATACTGCGCATAGTATGAACCCGGTTCCTTGCATTCTAATTGACAAAGGCTATAGAAGTATAAAGGATGGTAAGTTGGGAGATTTGGCCCCAACTATTCTTCATATTCTTGGGTTGCCTATACCGGCAGAAATGGATGGAAATATTCTCGTATAAGTCTCGGCGAAAATGCAATAAAAAAAACTCACCCGATCTCCACCGGATGAGTTAAGTTAATCCAACTACAGACATTAGTGCCTACTCGGTGATCAACGGAGATAAAAGTTGATACAGGAGGGTTAGTCCTTTCGGCGGTGTGACTATTAACACATACGCAAATTTGGCTTATATATTGTCCCAAATCAAACTCACTTCTCGGCTATTCTTTCTGATCGGAAGCCCGAAATTGCAACCCAATACTGGCCAAACGCGCTGATTTCATTGACAAACAACCCACCTCATTATAATCAATCCGGCAATTACCTTAACATAGAGATTACGTAATTACACTAGGTTACTTCACGTAGCTGATATTGCCAAAACGATGAGCTTTTTTTGTCATTGAGGAATCCCATCGGGTAACACCCCTTCTTTCCATGTTCCTGTTCCCTAAATCGGCCTCCCCATATGACTATGTTTTAACTCATGCAAGTCAATTTAGTTTACCAAGTCCTGGAATTGCATTTCTCAAACTTTCCCTGCAATCGGAAATACATGATGGATTGTTTTTTCATGTACCAATGCCGTATATGCTTCCTGTATCTTTTTGCCTGATGAACTGATCCAGGGTAATGCAAACAGATGCCCATCGACCGATTCAATGCCCGCCACCTCGGCAGCTGTTCCGCAATAAAAAGCATAATCTGCCCCCCTTAGCTCACTGGGTAAGTAGTTCCCCTCCTTCACCGTAATTCCCATCTCCCTACACAACTTGAAAATCGTGTCACGGGTAATACCAGGCAGAATCGAACCTTTTGCCGGTGTAAAAAGTGTCATCCCTTTTCCAAAAAAAAGATTTGCACCCGGCCCTTCAGCCAAAAATCCTTGATAATCCAACAAAAGAGCCTCATCGTACCCATCTTTTTTTGCTTCTGTTGTTGCCAGGATAGAATTTACATAGTGACCACAAGCTTTGGCTTCTACATGAATAGATTTAGGATGTGGCCGGCAAAAACCTGAAATCTTCAATTTCAGATTTCTCTGCCCCAGATAAGCAGCCCATTCCCAAGCACATATCAGGATATGTACTTCAGTGGGTGATGTAAGACTCATATTCGGGCCACAAAACACCAGAGGTCGGATATATGCATCTTTAAATCCGTTTTTCTCCAGCAGCTGATAGGTTACTGCCTCCAGTTCTTCCACATCATAAGTAAATGGGATTCCAATGCTTTCGCAAGAACGTCGAAGCCGCTCATAATGGTCTCTGGCACGAAAAATACGAGGGCCGTCTTGTGTGGTATAGCTCCGGATACCCTCAAAAACTCCATATCCGTAATGAAGTGTCTGATCATACAATCCGGCATGCGATTCCGATGCTTTCTGCCAGCGGCCATCGAGATAAAGCATTGTGTTTTCTTTGTAATACATAACTATTGGTTTTGGTTTCTCTTTTAAAATACTCCTATTTAATATTCCCTATATAATATACCCGAATTCAAAAAAAACCTTTCATGGAAGAGAAAGGCTGTTGTAAACAATGCGGCTTTCTCATTCCGGATTAAACCTCCGAATGACTATAATACCCTTGTATATATTTGCGTTAACTGACATCATATGACTTATTAAAAGCAAAAAAACCATTCCTGTATGCTAGGAATGGTTGCGAATAATTTTTTATATTATTTATACCATTCCTGATGTGCTTGTGACAAGAATCACAGACACTACTAACACAGCAATAATGGTAATAATCCGTTTCATTTTTCTTTTACTTAAAACAAATGTATTAAAAAAAAGATACGATTCAACTTATCTGCTTATGGTTGGCCAGTTAACCCAGTCAGGGTTCTCGAAACTAACCCCTATTTCCACGTATTATTTCTATCAGATTGTCAGAAACGGAATATTATCCTGTTATAAACATCGATTTCAGAATATAGTTAATAAAATTATTTTTCGAATGTCCGGCAGGATTGATATGAAACCAAGAGGTAGTGGTCGAAACATTTTCATCACTCGTCGTCGTAACAAGACAGACAAACCCTTGCCAGCATTGCGTTCTGAGCACCAAAAAAATAAAGAACAAGCTGAGGAAATAAAATAATTGTATTTTTACTAAACAACCCTCACCCATTATTCACTTCAATTACTGAACCTTATTTCGCATGAATAATTACAGAATTACTCCCCGGACGAGCTCAAAAAATGAGAAACTGATTAATTACAGAGAAGAATACGAGAAAATAAACAAAGCCAACACCTTGCTTAAGGAGCGACTGGAAAGTGCCCGGTTGAAAAATGAAGAGCTGGCAGAGATGAATGCATGGCTAAAAGAAACCAAGCATACATACAAAGAGAAATTTGAAAATGAAACGGAACGATACATTGAATCGAATCGAAAATTTCAGGAGTTAAAGAAAGCATTCGAGGCGTATAAAAAGGAACATCAATAGGATCAACGATCCCTTTGCATCAATTATTCACTTTATTTCATCCTGTCTTTCCTGTCGCTTAAGTTATGCGGATACCGAATTATTCCGCATCTTTGAGCCATTCATCAAAACCTTTGAGTAATTTGCTGGTATTGTCAGATCACTCAATTTAATGCAACCTTTATGGAAACTATCAAATCATACATTCAAAAGAATCAGCAACGTTTTCTTGACGAGCTTTTTGTACTTCTGCGCATCCCGTCGGTAAGCGCTGATCCAAAATATGCCCCGGATGTGATCCGTACTGCAGAAGCAGTAAGTGAACGCCTCCGTGCAGCTGGGGCTGAGAATGTTGAGATTATGCCTACCGGAGGCCATCCAATGGTTTATGGAGAAAAAATAATCGACCCTAAACTTCCAACCGTACTTGTGTACGGACATTATGATGTACAACCTGCTGACCCACTGGAACTATGGCATACTCCTCCTTTTGAACCAGTAGTACGTGATGGTAATATTTATGCCCGTGGAGCCTGTGATGACAAAGGTCAGATGTTCATGCATGTCAAAGCCTTTGAGCTGATGATGCAAACCGAATCCTTACCCTGCAATATTAAATTTATGATTGAAGGAGAGGAAGAAATAGGCTCCTCTAATCTGGGCCCCTTTATACGTAAATATAAAGACAAACTTAAAGCCGATGTAATACTTATTTCCGACACCTCCATAATTGCCAATGACACCCCATCAATTACTGTTGGATTACGGGGACTCACCTATGTGGAGGTGGAAATAACCGGCCCGAATATCGATCTGCACTCCGGCGTTTATGGGGGCGCTGTTGCCAATCCTATAAATACATTGTGTAAAATGATCGCGTCGCTTCACGATGCAGATAATCATATTACCATTCCTGGGTTTTATGACAAAGTAAAAACGGTAAGCAAGGAAGAACGTGCAGAAATGGACAAAGCTCCGTTTAATCTGAATGATTACAAAAAGCATCTGGATATAGGTGATGTATGGGGAGAAAAAGGATATACTACCCGGGAACGTACATCAATACGTCCGACACTAGATGTAAACGGGATTTGGGGAGGTTATACCGGTGAAGGCGCAAAAACGGTACTTCCTTCCAAAGCCTTTGCAAAAATATCCATGCGGTTGGTACCAGGACAAGATAGTGATGAGGTTACAGCTCTCTTCCGCAAACATTTTGAAAGTATTGCTCCTTCCTCTGTCAAAGTAGTTGTTCGCCCCCATCATGGAGGAAATCCAGTGGTAGTACCAACAGATACTATTGCCTATAAGGCGGCAAGCAAAGCCATGGAAGAAAGTTTTGGAAAAAAGCCTATTCCGGCACGCGAAGGCGGAAGTATTCCTATTGTAGCTTTGTTTGAGGATGTTCTTGGATTGAAATCAATATTAATGGGTTTTGGTCTCGACTCAGATGCCATACACAGTCCCAATGAGCATTACGGTGTTTTTAACTACCTGAAAGGAATTGAAACCATTCCGCTCTTTTATAAATATTTTGCCGAATACAGCAAGACAAAATAGGCCTGAAGAATACCTGTTTTGTTCTTTTCTCCTTTACCGGATGTTAGAACCTGATTAATTATCTCGCCTGTATTAAGTAATGGCATTGATCTTGTGCTTACTTCATCAAAGATACCTGATGAAGCCAACTCTCCTTTTATTCTCTGCCACCGTTTTTTGCTGCCTGCTATTGTCCTTAGAAAGCGTCTGCGCTTTTCCTGCTGGTAACGCCCCCGATCCGTTATCTGAAACGCAGCATAAAACCTTACAACGAAGATTAAAGCCCCTGAAGACTGCATCTTTCTCGGGTACACGCTTGACCGCCCAAACAAATGCAAGGCGTAGCAAATATTTCAGACATTTTCGAGTCGGCTTTCGGAAAGCCGCTCCCCACCTGTCTGCTAAAACAACCAGCGATTGTATTCCCAACTCCTTACATGCTCTTTTTTTCGCCAACTCCGACTCCTTGATTGATCTTTCCGATACCGCTCGTAAACTAAAAGGATTAGCCCATTATCTCAAAAATAACAAGAATGCTACTGTAACATTAACAGGTAATACAGGAACTGATCCCGGAGATAAAACCGCACCTTTAGGAAGCGACTCTTGTGTTCTCAGCTATCCAGCCACATTGAACGGAAAAATAACCATAACAAGCCAATTAATGATTGCCCGGGCCGAGGTGATAAAACACTTGCTGGAAACAAAATTTCATATTGCTTCATCCAGAATAGTCACCAAGCCTGGAAAACAATCTTTTGGGGAAAAAGGACGTTATGTAGGTATTGAAGTATGCATTCCTCATTAAAAGGTTATTTTTGGGCTCTCTACATTAATTATATTGCTATGAAAGAAAACATGCCGCGATTATTACAATCACTTTTTTTTCGCAGGACCTTCCTGTTTTTGAGCCCACTACTTTTTTTATGTTCCTGTGTGAAATATAAGGAGGTAACAATCTCTCAAATCAGTAATGTGAAAATTAAAAAAATAACAAATGATGGAATGGAGCTTGAATTGGGCATGAAAATAAAAAATCCAAACGCTTACTCCTTTTCTGTTTACCCGTCTTCTTTTCATATAAGCCTTTCGGGCACAGATATGGGCGTAGCCAGACTATCAAGAAGGGAACATATCAAAGCTAATTCAGAAGACACTCACACTTTTCTAATCAAAACATCTTATGATAAGATGCTTCAGGGGGGATTACCCGCATTACTCGGTTTGTTTTCAAAAAACAATACCGAGGTTGAAATCAAGGGAAACCTAAAAGCAGGCAAGTGCCTGATTCGAAAAAAAATACCTATCGACCGCAAACAAAATACACTATTAGAGAATAATGCGGCAGGGAGCTTATTTAACCAGAAGTAATCCGACTCGTTTTATCAGCCTGCTATTACCTCTTTCCTTGGTTAATCCCATACGTCATGTCAGCAAAATATCTGACTCCGAAAAATTGTCTTGAATCCGTAATTTAGCCCTATGCATACGAATGCCCTGATACATGAAAGTAGTCCTTACCTGCTGCAGCATGCTCACAACCCGGTGCAATGGCAGGCATGGAATGATACTGCCTGGATGCAGGCCAAAAAAGAAAACAAACTGGTTCTCATCAGTATTGGCTATAGTGCTTGTCATTGGTGCCATGTAATGGAACACGAATGTTTTGAAGATGAGCATGTAGCAAGGATTATGAATGATCACTTTGTGTGCATTAAGGTGGATAGGGAAGAACGTCCGGATGTGGATCAGATATACATGACAGCTGTTCAACTGATGAGTGGGCATGGAGGATGGCCGCTAAACTGCTTTGTACTGCCCGATGGCAGGCCTGTATATGGCGGAACCTATTTTCGTAAAGAAGAATGGATGAACGTATTGTTTAATCTGGCCGACATATGGAAAACGGAGCCTGACAAAGCTATTCACTATGCCGATCAACTAACCCAGGGAATACGACAAACCGAATTAATCGCTGTCTCTTCCGATGCTGATACCCCGGCTTCCAAAACACTTGGCATTAGCTGGAGCAATTGGAATCAACGATTGGATCATAAAGAAGGGGGGCCTAATAAAGCACCTAAATTCCCTTTGCCCAATAATTATCTTTTTCTGCTTCATCTTGGAGAGTCTGCTTTGATCCCTGAACAAGAGAGAGGCCACATCCGCAAACACCTGCACCTGACCCTTAGAAAAATGGCCTTTGGTGGTATTTATGATCACCTGGGTGGTGGATTTGCCCGCTATTCAACCGATTCCTTATGGAAAGTTCCTCATTTTGAGAAAATGCTGTATGATAATGCTCAACTCGTTTCTCTTTATTCGGAAGCTTATCTTGTAAACCCGGATCCATTGTACAAACAGGTAGTTACCGAAACGCTTGCTTTTATAACCCGTGAATTACAATCGCCGGAAGGCGTATTTTATTCTGCTCTGGACGCAGATTCTGAGGGTATAGAAGGAAAATATTATGTCTGGAAAAAGGAGGATCTTGAATATATCTGTGGAAGTGATTTCCCTCTTTTTGCCGCTTATTACGAAGTGACTGAGACTGGTTATTGGGAACATGGAAATTATATCCTTCTTAGAAAAGAGGAGGAATCAGCATTGGCAAAACGCTTCGGACTAACAGTCGATACCCTGCAATTGACCATACAAAAGTTGAAACAGAAACTATTGCTGGAAAGGACAAAACGCATACGTCCGGGCCTTGATGACAAATCACTTGCATCCTGGAACGCACTTATGATTCGTGCATTCACAGACGCTTACCGCGCATTTGGAGACTCCAATTTTCTTACTACTGCCAGACACTGTGCCCTATTCATTTTGGATAAATTCAACAATGGTCAAGGCGGGTTACTCCATAACTATAAAAATGGGAAAGCCTCCATTAATGGTTTTCTGGAGGATTATTGTTTTACACTGGAGGCTATTTTGGCCCTGTATGAATGTACTTTTGAGGAACACTGGCTGGAGAAAGCAACCAACCTATGTGATTATGTCATACTCCACTTTTTTGACGAGCAAACCGGGTTTTTCTATTTCACTTCTTCTCTTGATCCGGCTCTTATTGCAAGAAAATGTGAATTTTCGGACAATGTTATTCCTGCCTCCAATTCATCGATGGCCAAAGTTTTATTCCGTTTAGGGAACCTGTTGGGCGATACCACCTATACAGATAAGGCAATCCACATGTTAAAGCAGGTCAGACAGGAACTCGAGCAATATGCTGAAGGCTATTCTAACTGGGGAGTTTTGCAGTTATGGGTAAACAGCCCATTTTACCAGGTAGCCATTGTTGGTAAAGCTGTTGATGAAAAGCTCAGGGAGCTCCTGCCTCATTACCTTCCGAATCTGATCTTTGCAGGTAGCAGCTCCGAATCCAATCTGCCTCTTTTAAAAAACCGATACAAGGAAGGCGTTACCTTGCTCTATGTTTGCAAGGATCATGTCTGTCTTGCCCCGGTTACAGAGGTTTCGAAAGCCATGGAGTTGCTCCATCAGACCTATGAATCCTGAAACTCATTTTACGACTCCCCAAACCGAATTCGTTATGCGATTTCAGATTACTTTATTACTTCTTTTTTGCATGATATTAGGTCCGGGCTTATTACATTTTTCCAGGATAAATGCTCAGACGTTTGACTTAAACCCTCCCGACTATTATTCATTTGAGCCTGTTTTTACCAGGGCCTACATTGTTAAAAACAAAATTCGAACGGTCAAAGCTGCGATTTCTTACAAACGAGATAATGAACCCATTCTGGATAAAGGCATTTGCAAATGCTGGGAATATGATGAAAACGGGCTGTTAAAACGCTATTATGTTACTTCCGTAAGAGGGTTTATTAGCCACGAAGTGGAACACCCCGCAGTATACCACAAGGGGCGGAGGATTAAACCTTCATGGGTAAGCGAAGAACCAACATATCTTTATGACACCATTGCCACCACTTACCTCTACAATTCGAACAAACAAATCAGTCTTAAACGTACTCGAGATGGAGATTACTACAATGCTATATACTATGAATATGACCCGGAAGGGCGAATCAAGAAACAAAGCGTATTCAGAGAAACGAATGCAAGTGAAAACAGAAATATCTTTCGTTTAGGAGTACAAAACATGCTTTCTTCAGAAGAGTTCCGTTATGAAAAAACGTCCGCTTTTCAGGTGAAACGTAAACACCTGAATGATGAAGGTAAGACCTATAAAGAAAGTATTATGAATTACGACAGTATTGGCAGATTGACAGAGGAAAACACTTCATATACGGTAAGCTGGATGAGGGCTTCTACCAAATTAAAGTATGACAAATCGGGACGGCTTATACAAAAAAGCACTTCGTCTAATGAAAATGGAGAAGAAAATAACCATCAGGAATTTAAATATGTTCCCGATACCCAATTACTGGATGTAGAACAACGATATGAAGGAGATGTATTTGTTCATGAGCTGAACTACATATACGATCGTCAGACAAAAATGCTGACATCTCACTTTACACGGGAAGAACGCGAAAAGGCTATTGTGATCGTTCGTTATACCTACGAATATTACTAATACCCCAACTTTTCTCTGACCCTTTTTAACACCCTCCCGGAAATTACCCTGGCTTTTTCCGCTCCTTTACTCAAATGTACATCCAGTAAGGATCGATCATCCATATAGCGCTGAAACAAATCTCTTTCCTTACCAAAACGTTGCATAATCAGATCGTATAGTGCCGTTTTAGCAGCCCCATATCCATACCCTCCCTTACGGTAGTTCGCTTCCATTTCTACAATCTGTTCAGGTGAAGCGAGCAGCTTATAAATCGCGAATACATTGCAGGTATCTGGATTTTTAGGGGACTCCAGCGGGGTGGCATCGGTAACAATACTCATTACTACTTTTTTCAACTCCTTTTCAGGCAGGAAAATATTAATGAAGTTGTTATATGACTTACTCATCTTCTGTCCATCGATACCAGGTACAATCATAACCCGTTCATCAATCATCGGTTCCGGGACAACGAACGTTTCGCCATAAACATTATTAAACGTTCTGGCAATATCACGGGCCATTTCTAAATGCTGAAGCTGGTCTTTTCCCACCGGCACATAATTGGCATCATACAGCAGAATATCAGCAGCCATTAACACCGGATAGGTAAATAATCCCGCATTTACATCACTCAAGCGGGATGCTTTATCCTTAAAAGAATGGGCATTCGCCAACATAGGATAAGGGGTAAAACAATTTAAATACCATGTCAGCTCACATACCTCCGTAACATCACTTTGACGGTAAAAAATGTTTCTATCGGTATCAAATCCCATTGCCAGCCAGGTAGCAGCCACCGCATACGTGCTTTCTTTTCTGAATTTTGCATCCTTTACGGAAATAAGAGTATGCAGATCGGCAATAAAAAAAAGAGAATCATTACCGGGTTTCTGAGAAAGGGCTATCGCAGGAAGAATGGCCCCCAGAAGGTTTCCCAGATGTGGCACATTGGTACTTTGTATTCCTGTAAGTATTCTTGACATAAGGCTAATTTATGAATAAATGTAATAAAACAGGCCCGACTTATTTCACAATCCAAACAGTTTCCTGATCCCAATTTGACCGAATCGTAATAGGATCCTTGTAATAAATTACCGCTTCCGCTTGCTTCTTTTTAAGGTAGTTACCTGTGTCCCACTTTTTATTTTCATTACTATCAGTAATCAATCGCACCTTATAGTTCATTGGTGACAAATACTCAAAATAAAACTCATGATTATTATTGAAAGATTCTTCCCGCACTATAGCCTCCTTATCATCCAGCAATTGCAGTATATAATGGCCAGGTGCCGCGGTTACATTTAGCTTAAGCGTTCCATAAAATCGAAGTTCTGTAGTTTTAAAATCCGTTTTTAATGTGTCATTGGTAAAACCGTACATATCTGAGAACGCCCCGGGGAGAATCAACAAATGATATTTCCGGCTCTCCTTCCAACTTCCTTTATCATATTTCCAGCTCAAGGTTCGCTTGATATCATCGGTAAAATTAAATGACCCATTTGTGAAAAGATTATCCTTCAAAGTATCTTCTGTAAGAAACATTCGGGAAGCATCTTTTATACCCCCCGGAACCGGTGCTGAGAAACTCAAACGAAGCTGGGAATTGAGATCGAAGAGGTGCATGCCCGATACGTTACTTTGGATTTTTAATAGGTATTTCTCCGTTTTATGCTGGCTCAAAAACTTATCCCTGCCAACGAGCTTATAACGAAGCGTATCGTACACTTTGTTATCATCACCTACTTCCATAAATAAGGAGTCTGCGGCAGGAGGTACAAACCAATAGGTAAGGGTATCAGCTTTGCCGTTTCGCTCAACAAAAGAAGTTCCAATGGGTTCCGCGTCCTTACGTATTGAACGAAGGTGTATCCTTTCCGCTGCAGAAGCAAAAGTAAGAACGATTTTGCCGTAGCCATTCTGATAAGCTCTCTTCAGTTTTTGCGTGCTTGATTCTTCTTTAAATACAAGCATATTTACATTATCCTGACTATTATTCAATTCAATGTTCTTTTCCAGAAACCCAATCATTTCACCAGGGTTATATTTGTAGTTCCCGTTCTGATCCCTCAGGGCAAACACCTTGTATATTCCTGGCTTTATATGATTAATACGATAAGCTCCGGATGCGCTTGTACGCCCAAAATAAGCTGGCACGGATTTATAAGGTATCGAATCATCTAGCTTATTATAAAGCATCACCATGACACCCTTTTCAGGAAGTTGTGTAAAGGCATTGGTAATTGTACCGCTAATCCATAGTGAATCAACATAACTGCCAGTTGAAAAAACATATTTAAAATCGGGAACGGCATTACTTTCATGAAGGTCTACGACAGCAGAACCAAGACTAATTGTGTAGGTCGTACTATCTTTCAAAGGAGAACGAAACACAATTTCAAGCACTTTCCCCTTTACTTTTATGTCCGGAGTTCTCTCCATAGGGGGCGAAACAACCAATTGACTATTCAGGTCTTTTAACTGAATAAATTCATCAAATACGATCGAGACTTTTTTTGATTTAAAAAACACAGCTGCACTATCAGGAGTATAAGAATTAGCATGGGGCGGCTTTTTGTCCTGCGGTCCGCCGGATGGCTTTACAATCTGTGCACATGAAGCAAAAAACATCAGGAAAAGACAATAATAAAAAACAGGCCGAAGAGTCCTGACTGAGCTGATTTTAAACCAACTAAAAAGACAACAGAAAAAAAAGGGAAGATGGAAACGCAAAAAAGGAATTCTGTTATATTTCATGAACCAGGTGTACGAATCAAAAGCTACTTAATAATAATGCCACCTTCTCCAGATAATATTTATCCGTATCGTCAAAATCCGAAAGCTTCACACTATCGATATCAAGTACTCCGATTACTTCCTTATTTTTATTGAACAGAGGGACTACTATTTCTGATTTCGATTCAGAGCTGCAAGCTATATGCCCGGGAAAAAGATCAACATCCTTTACAAGTACGGTTTGCCCAATAGCATAAGCATATCCACATACTCCCTTTCCTTTAGCTATACGTGTACATGCTACTGGTCCCTGAAAAGGGCCCAAAACCAACTCATTCTCCTTCACAAAATAAACTCCTACCCAGAAAAATTCCATTCCGAACTTAAGGGCAGCTATTACATTGGCCATATTGGCCAGGCTGTCAGTTTCACCTTCTACAAGAGCAAGGATCTGAGGAAAAAGGCTTTCGTACTGCGCTTTACGATCTAAGCCTTGTACATGAATTGATTCAGCCATCGCTTTTTATTAATAGTATACCTTAGGTCAAATAATAGCTAGTTCCTATGTATGCTTATAGCCCCAGCAATATATCCTGAGGATCTTTACCTTTAAATAACATCTTTAACGGATTTTCGCACATTTCTTTCACCTTAACAAGGAACCCTACACTCTCTCTGCCGTCGATAATGCGATGATCATATGACAACGCAACATACATCATAGGCCGTATTACCACCTGGCCATTAACAGCTACAGGCCGATCCACCACATTATGCATTCCAAGAATCGCACTTTGAGGAGGATTGATAATAGGAGTAGACATCAAAGAACCGAACACACCCCCATTTGTGATCGTAAAGGTTCCCCCTTCCATATCCTTCAGTTCAATTTTATTGTCTCTTGCCTTTATAGCAAGCAACTTTATTTCTGCTTCAATTTCAGCTAATGACATACCTTCAGCATTCCTAAGAACTGGCACAACTAAGCCTTTAGGGGCACTTACGGCAATCCCTATATCACAATACTGATGATAGATGAGTTCTTCTCCATCAATCATTGCATTCACTGCAGGAAACTGAAAAAGAGCCTCTGTAACAGCCTTTGTGAAAAAGCTCATAAAGCCAAGGCTTGTTCCATATTGCTCTTTAAAGCGATCTTTGTATTTTGCTCGAAGGGCATATATCTGACTCATATCAACCTCATTAAAGGTTGTAAGCATAGCTGTTGTGTTTTTTACAGCAACGAGTCGCTGCGCCAGCTTTTTTCGCAAAGGAGACATTTTCTGACGATCCTCCTGGCGGCCTCCATTCCAGCTTTTTAATTGCCTTGCATCAAATCCGTTGCTAAGGGCTCCCAGCACATCTCCTTTGGTAATTCTTCCTCCCTTACCGGTGCCACTAACCTTTTCAGAAGAGATTTTATTTTCCTCCATTATCTTTTTAGCAGCCGGCGAAGGGATGCCATTACTGTAGCCATCTGACATCACCTTTCTTGAAACAGCTTCTTTCTCCACCATTTTAGCGCCTGAGGTCCCTGCTCCAGCGCCCTCTTTCACCACACCTGGCACCGCAGCAGCCTTCTTAGTCTCCCCTTTTACTGATGTATCAATGGAACAGACTACTTGACCTACCTTTACTGTCTCCCCCTCGGGCACAAGAAGTTTAACAGCACCATTATCTTCAGCGTTAATTGTAAGTGTTGCTTTGTCCGATTCAATTTCAGCCAGCTCCTGATCCTTCTCAACATAATCTCCATCCTTCACGATCCACCGTGAAATAGTTACTTCGGTAACTGACTCTCCAGGACTTGGCACTTTCATTTCAATGGTAGCCATTTATTTTCTTATTTAGATTTTCAATAAGATTTGCAATTTACTCTCCAGAAGGAAATCTTTAAACCCTATGAAGTATTTCTTAAATTTTAACACTGCTTTTCAGAAATAATTTCTCGACAATAGCCTGTTGTTGTTGTGCGTGTGCCTTGCTAAATCCAGTTGCCGGACTTGCACTTTCAGGCCTGCCAATATAACTCAAACGAATTTCTGATGTCTTGGCATGAGTCATAAACATGCGCATAATGAACGTCCAGGCTCCCATATTTTCAGGTTCTTCCTGAACCCACACAAAAGATTTCGCCGATTTATATTTATCAAAAATTCCAGCTAATTGCTTTTCCGGAAAAGGATAGAGTTGCTCAAGACGGATAATGGCAATATGATCTGTCCCGTTTTTATCCCTATCTTCTGCAAGATCATAGTAAATTTTTCCGGTACAGAATGCAATTTTTTCAACCTTTTTTGCATCTGCTGATACGTCATCCATCACCTCCTTAAAGCCACCAACAGTAAACTCTTTAACAGATGAAACGCACGACGGGTAACGAAGCAATTTTTTGGGCGTGAAACAGATAAGCGGTTTCCGAAACTCTCTTTTCAACTGCCGACGCAATACATGAAACTGATTTGCAGGAGTAGTGGCATTGACTATTTGAATATTATCCTCTGCACATTGCTGCAGGAATCGCTCCATACGGGCGCTGCTATGTTCCGGACCCTGACCTTCGTATCCATGAGGCAGAAGCATAACAAGGCCATTCATTCTTCTCCACTTATATTCAGAACATGTGATGAACTGATCCACCATGATTTGAGCTCCATTAAAAAAATCTCCGAATTGAGCTTCCCAGATTGTAAGTGTATTAGGAGTGGTGGAGGCGTACCCATATTCAAAGCCCAAAACGCCATACTCAGAAAGCAATGAATTATAAATGCTGAGTTTAGCTTTAGCTCCAAAATTATTAAGCGGAGTATATTCCTCTTCCGAATCTTCAACCTTTAACACTGCATGACGATGGGAAAATGTGCCCCGCTCAACGTCTTGTCCGCTGAATCGCACGGGGTGCCCCTCCTCCATCAACGTTGCATAAGCCATAAGCTCTCCCATGGCCCAGTCATATTTATCAGAAGTGATCATTAAGGATCTTTCCTTAAATATGTTTTGAATTTTATTAAAGAAGGTCTTTCCTGATGGCAGACTTGTGATGCTTTTCGCAATCTTCAAAAAAGTATCCGGTGCCAATGAAGTATCGGGGCTCTTATCAAACACACCATGAGCTGCCATTTGAATTCCCTTCCATGGCCCTTCCAGAAAAGATGCCACCTTTGTCTTCTCTACCTGTTTTGCTTCATCAAGTTTATCCTGAAGCATTTGTTTAAAATTCTTTTCCAACGTTTTGGCCAGCTCTTCCGAAACGGTCCCTTCTGCAATCAATTGCTTGATATAAATTTCCCGAGGGTTTGGGTGGGTAGCAATAGCTTTATAAAGAAGCGGCTGAGTAAAACGGGGCTCATCACCTTCGTTGTGCCCATATTTGCGATAACAAAGTACATCTATAAAAACATCCCGGTGGAATTTTTGCCTGAACTCCATAGCCAATTGAGCTACAAACACACAGGCCTCAACATCGTCCCCATTAACATGAAAAACCGGGGCCAGAACTACCTTGGCTACATCCGAGCAATAGGTGCTTGAACGTCCATCAACATAGTTAGTGGTAAATCCCACCTGATTATTAATAACAAGATGAATAGTACCACCTGTTTTGTATCCTTCCAGCTGAGACATCTGCAATACTTCATAACAGATACCCTGACCTGCCAAAGCGGCATCACCATGAATAAGAATTGGACAAACCTTGTTGTTATCTCCCTGATGTCCGTTTTCAATCTTTGCGCGCGAAATTCCTTCCACAACCGGGTTTACGGCTTCCAGGTGGGAAGGATTAGCTGTAAGACTGATATGTATTTTCTGACCATGATTGCTAACCTTATCACAGGAATAGCCCATATGGTATTTTACATCTCCGTCAAAAAGGGAGTCCTCTGATAAGCGGCCTTCAAATTCAGTAAATATATCCGCATATGTTTTATTCAGGACATTGGCTAGAACATTCAGCCTCCCTCTATGCGCCATACCTATGACAAAGTCCTGGATGCCCAAATCAGCTCCCTTTTCACAAAAAGCGTTTAAAGTTGGTATAACCGTTTCTCCTCCTTCCAGAGAAAATCGTTTTTGACCAACGAATTTCGTGTGAAGAAAATTTTCGAAGAAAACAGCTTGACTAAGTTTATCCAGAATCTCCTGTTTATCCTCCTTTGAATAATGGGGGGTATTACGGGTATTCTCCATTTTCCCCTGCAACCATCCTAATACATCCGGAGTTCGGATATACATAAACTCTGCCCCGATCGACTGACAATAGGTTTGCTCAAGGTGAGCAATAATGTCCTTTAATTTCGCAAGACCAATACCAATTTCAGATCCAGCATGAAACAAGGTATCCAAATCATCTTTATCAAGACCGAAATTTTCAAGATCCAGGGTTGGAGAGTATTTTCTTCTTTCTCTTACCGGATTTGTACAAGTAAATAAATGTCCTCTGGAACGATATCCGTTTATAAGATTAATTACCCGGAATTCTTTCTGCACATTCTGGGGAATTTCTCCGGAGTTTATTGTCGTCTCATCAAAATTCTTTCGGGCAAATTCAAAGCCCTCGAAAAATTTTTGCCAGTTCTCATCTACTGAATGATTATCCTGAAGGTATTGCTTGTAGATATCCTCAATAGCCGAAACATCTCCGTTGCCCAGGTAAGAATACTTATCCATATTTCGTCTTTTTCTGAAGGGCAAAGGTACTAAATTCAGAGGAAATTAACAGAAAGACAAACAGTAAGAATATGACATCACGACAAGTCTAAATAATGCGGATCATATTATTCAAAGGAGGGATAAGATTTGTGCTTCCTGGAAGGAATTACAGGCTTTGCCGCATACTGAATGGAACTACCGTATAAGTTCTACAAACCCGCTCTGATGGTAGGCCTTTCCATCCACACCAACGGCATCAAGAATGTAAAAATAAGTACCAGTAGAACATGCTATTCCCGTCTGGTCGCGTCCATCCCAGTTTTCTTCAGGACCCTTCAGATCCCATAGTTTAACTCCCCACCTGTTAAATATACCACAGGTCATTGCTTTCAATCCGGAAGAAGTAATTTTAAAAACATCATTTTTGCCGTCGTTATTCGGGCTGAATACATTCGGAATAGTAATACAAGAAGATCCTTTACTGGTATCACATGGACCATCAATAAACCGAGCACCTGATTCCAATATCTTCACTTTATTAGCAACAGGAACCGATGCCGTTGCTTTAAAATAAAACAAGCCACAGTGAAACAAAATGACTATCAAAATTATATTGTATCGCATACGCAGTTTATAGCTCAAAAATACACACTATTTATCATTTATAATACATTTAGACCAGAATTTGCAGGGGAAATCAATAATTGGTGGCTATCTTATGAAGTACTAATCAGTACTTCGCCTTATCAAGAATCAGCCTTTTAACCGGGCGATCATTGACTATATGTTCCTCAATTATTTCATCCACATCATTAACCTCCACACCCACATAAAAAACACCTTCCGGATAAACCACAATTGTCTGGCCAAAATCACATATATCCAGACATCCTGCTCTCTGGGCTCTTACATTAATTGACAGATTTAGATCTTTAAGCTTCTTTTTAAATGCTTCCACGATTGCCATTCCATGCGCCTCCCCACAACTAGGCCTTGCAGCACCCTCTGCACGCTGATTGATACAAATGAATATATGTTTGTTGAATTTCATTTCACTTAAATTTCCCTAATTCTTAATTTTTCTACCAAGCTATACAGATCATTTTTTTTCTCCTTTCCCACAGAAATACGGCCAAAGGCCTCCAGCCCTTTTTCATAATAACGGTTCATTTCTTCATTAGCTCGAGAACGGACTTGCAGCGTATCATAAATATCCTTCACAGCAGCCACCTTTTCCATAGGGTCTAATGGGCTTGCCTCAATCCAATGTAATAACTCTTCGCGTTTATATGGCATTTGGGCCGACATTTCTAATGCCTTGAGGAGAAGAAATGTCTTTTTATTAGAAATTATATCTCCGCCCGGTTGCTTTCCAAATTTTTCAGGATCGGCATAAATATCGAGCAAATCATCCTGAAGTTGAAAAGCAATACCAATGTTTCTTCCAAACTCATAAATCAAGCCAGCGTCTTCTGTCGTAGCTTTGCCGATTAAAGCCCCAATCTGCAAAGCACCAGCAAGAAGCACAGCAGTCTTTAATTCTATCATTCGAATATATTCGGCAATACTTACCTGGCTCAGCTTCTCATAATTCATATCGAACTGCTGTCCTTCACATACTTTTAATGCAGTCAGATTAAACACTGGCAAAACCTTAGCCATAAGTTCAGAAGGCAGCTTTTCAAACTGCTGCAACGCTTTTATAAGCAAGGCATCTCCGCTAAGTATAGCAATATTGCTATTCCACTTTTCATGTACAGTCGCCCTGTTTCTTCGCAATGGCGCGCAATCCATAATATCATCATGCACAAGGCTAAAGTTATGGAAAAGCTCTATCGCAAGGGCTGCAGGTAAAGCCTCTGTTGAGCTTCCTTCAAATAAGTCGCAAGCCAACAATGTAAGAAGAGGTCGTATACGCTTACCACCCACTTCAAGTACATATTTCATAGGCTCGTACAATTCAACCGGGCGGCTCGCAAAATTAATCGATGAGAGCCCCTCCTCAATTAACTCATGGTATGCATTTGCCTTACTCATGAATCCATTAAAGTATAAAACGGGTGTCTTTTAGCACAAGTTCAAGCCCCTCTTCAAGGGACAATAATTTACGATGCAACAGTTGTACCATTTTGGTTGTATCCGGCCTGCGGCGGGTCATATCCCCTTCTTCTAATGGAGGGAGATGGATTATTTTCGATTTAGACTTTGTAAGACGTATAATCAGTGTTGCCAGTTCCAAAATACTTGTTTCAATATTACCGCCAATGTTAACCACATCATTTACAAACATATTCTGATAAAAAGCATTGGTTGTTGCCAATACATTATCGTCAATAAAACAAAATGTTCGGGTTTGGCTTCCATCTCCATATATTTGAATGTCCTGATTGTGCAATGCTGCAGAAAGGAATTTAGAAATAACAAAATCCCGGCTTTGCTTAGGGCCGAACGTATTGAAGAATCTGAAAATGGTATAATCAAGATTAAACTCCTTTTGGTAAGATTTAAGGTACGCTTCTCCAACGTTTTTGACTATTGCATATGGCAAACGGGAATTAAGCGGGGTCGTATCCTCATTTTGAGGATATTCAACAGGTTCGCCATAAACCTCCGAGGAAGAAGAAAAAAACACTCGTTTCACACCGGTGTTTTTTGAAAGATTCAAAACATATTTGATTCCAGAAATGTCATTTAAAACCTTAACCGGGTTTTCAAGTGTTCGTTTTACTCCCACTGTTGCAGCATAATGAAATACATAATCGAAGGAATAGGCATAAAAAATGCTGGAGATATCCCGAAATTCATTTACGTCGCATTTAATAAACTTAATATTTCGAAAACGAGACTCCGGGATCTTGGATAATGAGCCAGTCTGAAGATTGTCAACCATGACCACATAATTATCAGGATTCTGAGCGAGTTTATCAGCAAGTCCGCTGGGAATAAAACCAGCTCCTCCTGTAACAAGAATACGGGTATAACTGTGTAAATTCATAATGTGGTTTATTGCGTAAGTTTTAGAAGATATTTTCCATAGCCGCTTTTCAGCAACGGTTCTGCAATTTTTCTAAGTTGGGCAACATCAATGAATCCCATACGAAAAGCAACTTCTTCTATACAGCCTATTCCTAATCCCTGCCGTTCTTCTATAACCTGAACAAATTGCCCTGCCTGCATCAGGGAATCAAAAGTGCCGGTATCGAGCCAGGCTGTACCCCTGTCGAGTATCCCTACTTTAAGTTTTCCAGATTTCAGATAGTGTTTATTCACATCCGTTATTTCATACTCACCTCTTGGGCTGGGACTGAGATTTTTCGCGATTTCAACCACCGAATTATCGTAGAAATAAAGCCCTGGAACAGCATAGTTGGATTTAGGTATTGTTGGCTTTTCCTCTATAGAAATAGCATTACCATCGTTATCAAACTCGACAACTCCATAACGTTCCGGGTCCGAAACATGATACGCAAATACAACTCCCCCTTCCGGGTTTTGATGAAGCTGCAAGAGTCTGCCAAGGCCTGCCCCATAAAATATGTTATCTCCAAGAATAAGGGCTACACTTTCCTTACCAATAAATTTCTCTCCTATTACAAACGCTTGAGCTAGACCATTGGGTACTTCCTGAACTGCATAATGAAAATTACAACCAAGATTTTTTCCATCACCCAGTAATCGTTCAAAACTAGGTAGGTCATGTGGAGTGGAAATAATCAATATGTCTTTTATACCCGCCATCATCATAACTGAAAGGGGGTAATAGATCATTGGCTTATTGTAAATTGGCATTAACTGTTTGCTAACAGCCAGTGTAAGCGGGTGCAACCGCGTTCCGGATCCTCCGGCTAGGATAATTCCTTTCATTACAGAGTAGTTTTAGTTCCCGATTCATTATTGATATGATGAATAATGTGCAAATCTTCCTGCTCAATATCCTCATCTTCATCATAGATCTGCACCAAAGGCTCCTGCATAAAAGCCTTATTGGTTAGTCTCTTCTCCAGACTTAATAGAAAACATGGCAATAACACCAGATTGGAGCAATAAGCCACTAACAAAGTAATTGAAACAAGGATACCTAAAGCGGCTGTCCCGCCAAAATCCGAAGCCATAAATATTCCGAAACCACAAAAAAGTATTACAGCAGTATAAATCATACTTACTCCTGTCTCTCTGATAGCAAGTGATACAGTGCGTGAAATACTGTATTGATGATTCTTTAATTCCTGGCGGTACTTGGTAAGAAAGTACATAGTACCGTCTGAAGAAATACCAAATGCAATGCTAAACACAAGGATGGTAGACGGCTTAAGATGTATATGAAAAAAGCCCATCAGAGCGGCTGTAATAAACAAAGGAACAAGACTTGGCACCACAGAAATTACTACCATCCGGAACGACATAAACAGACTCAACATAACCAGCGTAATGAGTATAACTGCAATACCGACACTTTCCACAAGGTTCTCGACAAGGAAATCATTTCCCTTCAGAAACATAAGGCATGTGCCTGTGAGCGAATAATCGCATCGCTTTTCCTTAGGCAACCAGGCTTTTGCTTCCACATCATAATTAAGAGCGCTGTCAACCCGAGGCTGAAAACGGCTTATTAATTTTTTCATTTCTATGGATCCGATATCAGCCATCTGAATACTCACCCTTGTATAACGCTTGGTAGAATCAAGAAAAGCTTTGAATCTGTCTTGTTTACCCTTTGCTTCCGAAGAATATTTTTTTATCTGAGATAATCCCTCAGCTCCTGGCAATCTAAAATATTTAGGTTTGCCATCGTTCATAGCCTGATTTGAAAATTTAACCCCTTCCACGACAGAAATTGGTTTTGAAAAAATCGCGTATTCCTTTATAACCTTTTGAAGCCGGTCGATTCTATAAAGGACATCCGCATTCTCAGCAAAAACACCATTTTCTTTTTTCGTGTCGATTGAAATTTCCAAAGGCAGTACTCCCTTAAAGTTTTTTTCAAAAAAATGCAAGTCTGAATAGATAGGATCCTTTTCCGGTAAATCATCCACTACATACCCCAGCGTCTTTATCTTAATGATTCCAAATAAAGAAATCAGCAGGATAATAATAACGGAAGCATAAATTTTCCTTCTATGCCTATGTACACCAATGTCCACTTTAGCAAGCAGTTTTGTTAATCGTTTCGCATCCAAATGCCTGGTATGTTTAATGGACGGAGGAGGCAGATAGCTAAAAATAACAGGTATCAAAATCATTGATATCAGGTACGTGGCCATCACATTTAGTGACGAAACCAGTCCAAATTCTATCATAATAGAACTATGGGTAAGGCAGAATACAGCAAAACCAATAGACGTTGTCACATTAGCAAAGAATAGGGAAGGACCTATTTTTTCTATCATTCTTAACAAAGCCAGACCCTTATTCCCGTGTCTGATAAATTCAGAATGATACTTATTCAAAAGTAAAATACAATTGGGGACACCGATAACAATAATCAGTGGAGGAATGAGTCCGGTAAGGGCTGTAATCTTATATCCAAATAAAACAAGTCCCCCTAGTCCCCAGGAAACACCAACCCCCACAACCATCAGCGAAAAAACCACTGGTAGGATGGAACGAAAAAAGACGAATAGAATAATGGCCGTAACGAGTACGGCAAGCCCCATAAAGAGAAACATTTCGTGGGAAATCTTTTTTGCGATTACCGATCGGATGTAAGGCAAACCAGAATAGTGAACGGGCACAGAAAATTTATCCGAAAATTTTGTAGTGAGCGCTTTTATTTCATCTACAACACGAAAACGGTCTTTGGTATTGACTACTTTTTTTTCAAATGTCACAGCTATAACAGTAGATGCTGTATTCTTGGTAAAGGCGAAATTTTCGTAAAACGGCAAGCGCATTTCCACCTGGTGAATGCTATCGACTTCTTCTTGATCACGAGGGCGCTTAGAAAGAATTGGGCGGAATTCAAACTTATTGGTACTATCATTAACCCGAAGATTATACAACCTGGCAATAGAAACCACTTCCTGGACTCCCCCCACTTTTCTCAAGCTTTCTGTTAAATCATACCAGCCGCAGAATTTATCATATTTCCATATGGTGGAATCCGCAATACCGATAACCATAACCGTCCCGTCTTGACCAAACATATGTTTGAAACGTTCAAAATTGATATCGGTGGTATCTGTACTAGGTAATAATTTGGGGAATTCATAAGAAATTTCAGCAGTACGGCTGAAATAGCCTAGAACAAGTGTAATGCTTCCGAGAACTATCAGAAACTTTATCCTATTCCTAAGAATAAATCTGGCTATGGATTTCCACATAGAGTTGTTGGTACAAGACTCCCTATCTGGCAGTAAGCCTTAGGGAACCTTAATCTCCGAAATTACGTATTTTTTTTAATCTCGCTCTTTAATAGGCTTATCTTTACTCTAAATCTTGCCCTTCCATATTATGCGTACGGGAACTCTACTTCTATTGCGGCATTTGACCTTACGAAAGCTATGGAACGGTGCAAAAGTTATGTGTTCTTACCACCTAAGCCGGATTGGTAAAACAGCCATCCATTGGGGTATGCCTATTAGTATTTCCATTGAACCTACTACTTCTTGCAATCTTCGTTGCCCTGAATGCCCCAGCGGACTCCGATCTTTTAGCAGACCAACCGGAATGTTAGAAGAGGCGTTTTTTAGAAAAACAATAAATGAGGTGCATAAAGATTTAGTTTACCTAACCTTCTATTTCCAGGGAGAGCCCTATCTGAATCCAAATTTTCTGGATATGGTTAGATATGCACACTCAAAGAATATTTTCACTTCTACCTCTACCAACGCACATTATCTGGGTGATGAAGAAGCAAAAGCTACTATTTTATCGGGGCTGGACCGGCTCATTATTTCCCTCGACGGGACTACTCAGGAAACCTACTCCTCATATCGGGTCGGAGGTAATCTAAGCAAGGTAATAGAAGGGACGAAGTCTCTGGTGAAATGGAAAAAAGCATTAAAGTCCTCCACCCCTATTTTGATCTTTCAGTTTCTTGTGGTGAAACCTAACGAACACCAGATCGAAGATGTGAAAAAACTTGCTGAAGACCTGGGAGTAGATGAAGTAAAGTTAAAAACGGCACAGGTATATGATTACAAAAACGGAAATGATCTGATACCGGAAAATAATTACTACTCCAGATATAAAAAGAAGCCTGATGGTACCTGGAGCATTAAGAACGATATGGAAAATCATTGCTGGAAGCTCTGGCAAAGCCCTGTCGTTACCTGGGATGGAATAGTTGTTCCATGTTGCTTTGATAAGGATGCCAGACATCGCATGGGGGATCTTAAAAAGGAAACGTTCCGTGAATTATGGAAAGGGAAGACGTATCAACAATTTCGTTCTTCCGTATTGCGATCCAGAAGTGAAATTGATATCTGCACCAATTGTTCCGAAGGAACCAAGGTATGGGCTTAAAATAGAAAGAGCCGCCTATAACAGGCGGCTCTTATTGTGATACAAACCTTATCAAACGGTCATTATTTCCT
This sequence comes from Bacteroidota bacterium, assembly GCA_013288325.1. Taxonomy (GTDB): domain Bacteria; phylum Bacteroidota; class Bacteroidia; order Palsa-965; family Palsa-965; genus Palsa-965. The sequence continues at coordinate 16,755 of JABDCB010000005.1, read as the reverse complement.
TCTCCTTAGACTCCAAATGCTTATCCACTTTTATAGAATAAGCATCAGTCAGTTGCTGTATTTTTTCTATTGCGCCTTTCGCCTCATCTTCGGGTAAACCCTTCTTTTGCAGCGCTTTAATTTCCTCATTAGCATCCTTACGGGCACTCCGTAGGCTTACTTTTGCATTCTCCCCTTCCGCTTTAGTCCGCTTAACCAGATCCCTTCTTCTTTCTTCCGTAAGCGGTGGAATGGAGATAATAATCACAGACCCATTATTATTCGGGTTAAAGCCCAAATTAGCAGCCTGAATAGCTCGGGTAATGGGATCCAACATTCCCTTTTCCCAAGGCTGTACAGCCAAGGTACGGGCATCAGGAGTACTTATGTTTGCTACCTGGCTCAATGGGGCATTTGCTCCATAATAATCCACCTGAACCCCATCCAGCATTTGAGCACTGGCGCGTCCGGCCCGAATCTTTGAAAGACCCATTTCCAAGTGAGACATTGCTCCTTCCATTGATTCCCTGGTTGCTTCAAGGACAAAATTGACTTCCTCGCTCATACGATAAGATTTTAGAAAAGCACCGGAATGTCGGTTGCACAACAAATTTAGTATTAATCTTCATTCCTTATCCATCTTGTTTGGAAGAGGTGTAAGGAAAAGCGATCTTATAAATCAACAAGGGTGCCTACTTTCTGACCGGAAACAAGCTGCATCAAATTACCTGTTTTGTTCATATTGAAAACAATAATAGGTAATTTATTCTCCTTGCATAGCGTGAAGGCTGTCATATCCATTACGTTCAGATTTTTCTCATATACCTGATCAAATGAAAGCGATTCGAATTTAACGGCATTTTTATGTTTTTCCGGATCCAAGTCATAAATCCCGTCAACACGTGTTCCTTTTAAAATTACATCTGCCTCTATTTCTATTCCACGGAGAGTGGCAGCGGTATCAGTTGTGAAGTATGGATTTCCAGTTCCTGCGCCAAAAATAACCACTCTCCCTTTTTCCAAATGCCGAACAGCCCGTCGCCGAATAAAGACTTCACAGATCTGTTCCATTTTGATCGCACTTTGCAATCGTGTATCAACTCCTATTTTCTCTAATGCTGACTGCAAGGCCATACTATTAATAACAGTTGCCAGCATACCCATATAATCACCCTGCACACGATCCATGCCACCTTCTGCAGCTTGTATTCCTCTAAAAATATTACCTCCTCCTATAACAATAGCTACTTCAACTCCTGCATGAGCTACAGCTTTCACCTCCTCGGCATACCGGGCTAGAATTTCGGAATCAATTCCGAATTGTTTTTCCCCCATGAGGGCTTCACCACTTAGTTTGAGAAGGATGCGTTTGTATTTCATAGTTGGCTTTCGATTTTCGAGTTATATGTTTAATGGTGGAATCAAACAAAGATAAGGGGGCAAAAAAAACCCCCGAAATAATCGGGGGAAAAAATTAACCTAATGCAATTCGCTTGAAGCCGGTAACCTTGAGTTCCTTATCAGCCTCTGCCAGAAACTGTCTGACTGTCTTTTTTGCATCCTTTATATATTCCTGATTCAGGAGCGTACTTTCCTTATAGAATTTGTTCAGCTTGCCTTGTGCAATTTTCTCAACCATCTCTTCGGGTTTTCCTTCCTGACGAACCTGTTCGCGAGCAATATCCAGTTCACGCTCCAGCATTCGGGTATCCACATCATCTTTATCGACTGCAACAGGAGCCATTGCAGCAATTTGCATGGCAACATCTTTACTTACATAATCTTCATTGGTTTTGTTAAAACCAACAATAGTTGCCAGTTTGTTTCCAGGGTGATTATAGGCAACTACTTTCCCCGCTTCCACCACTTCATAAGAAGATAGTTCCAGTTTTTCTCCTATTACGCCTATCTGTTCAATAAGTTTTTCTCCTACTGTAACACCATTTCCTGCATAAGGAAGCGCTTTTAGCTCATCCACAGATTTAGGTGATTTCGCTATTGCAATATCCAATATGTTATTGGCAAAAGTACCAAAGCCTTCATTTTTAGCAACGAAATCTGTTTCGCAATTCAACACAATAATAACGCCTTTCCGTCCATCAGCAGTTGTTTTGGCCAAAACAAGTCCTTCTTTTGCTTCCCGGTCGCTTCTATTAGCTGCTACTTTCTGGCCTTTCTTACGAAGGATATCAATTGCTTGCTCAAAATCCCCATTGGCTTCTGTCAGGGCTTTTTTGCAATCCATCATTCCTGCTCCTGTCTGGAGCCTCAGTTTATTTACTTCTGCAGCTGTAATGGTGGTCGTAGACATACGAGTGCTAATTATAAGTTCGACTATCAGGCTTTAACGGGAGGCTTTCTATTTCCACCTCCGGCAGCACGACGTGCGCCAGTGCTCTTTTTGCGTTTTCCGCCTCCGTCTTCATCCTCTTTTACTTCGTACTTTTTGTTTTCGTCAAATTCGTCATCTTTTGAATCTGTAGCATCATTCTTGTCTTTGTCAAGCTTACGCTCTTCAAGACCTTCCTGAATTGCTTTGGTAATAACACCAATGATCAGATTAATAGAAGAAGAAGCATCATCGTTGGCAGGAATCGCGTAATCTACCAGATTAGGATCAGAGTTTGTATCAACAATAGCAAAAGTAGGGATTCCTAATTTTTTTGCTTCAGCCACTGCAATATGCTCATTAGCTATATCCACGATAAATAAAGCTGCTGGTAGGCGGGTAAGATCAGCTATAGAACCTAAGTTTTTCTCCAGTTTATCACGTTCACGTGAAATCTGAAGACGTTCCCGTTTGGAGATATTACTGTAAGTACCATCGGCATTCATCTTATCGATTGTGGCCATTTTGCGCACAGCCTTACGGATAGTGGCAAAATTCGTAAGCATACCACCGGGCCAACGCTCGGTAACATAAGGCATGTTCACGTTTTTTACATGTTCAGCAACAATATCTTTCGCCTGCTTCTTTGTGGCAACAAATAATATTTTTTTGCCGGACCGAGCCATTTGCTTCAGAGCATTGGATGTTTCCTCAATCTTGACCACCGTTTTATTGAGATCAATGATATGAATCCCGTTCTTCTCGGTGAAAATATAAGGAGCCATTGCCGGGTTCCACTTTCTCTTGAGGTGGCCGAAGTGAGCTCCAGCTTCTAACAGCGCGTTGAAATTTGTTCTGGACATCAATTTATCGTTATCTTGTTTATTGCAATTATAGTATAAAGAGCTCCCAAACAGGGATGCCCTTGGTATTAACGTTTGCTGAACTGGAAGCGTTTACGTGCTTTTTTCTGTCCAGGTTTTTTACGCTCCACCATACGGGGGTCGCGAGTAACCAGACCTTCTGCGCGTAATTTGCTTTTGTATTCAGGATTCAATTCGATAAGTGCACGGGCTATACCCAGACGTACTGATTCAGCCTGACCCGTAATACCGCCACCGGCAACATTTACAGTTACATCATACTGATCCACGATATTAAGGATAGTAAAAGCCTGCGTCACTTTGTACTGAAGAACTCCTCCGGAAAAGTATTGTTTATAATCCCGTCCGTTGACAGTGATTTCGCCTTTTCCGTTCTGAAGATAAACGCGGGCAACCGCTGTCTTTCTTCTTCCTAATGTGTTGGTGATTTCCATTCCTTATTCCTTAACAGTGTTGAGTTTAATTTCTTTTGGCTGCTGTGCAGTATGCGGATGTTCTGTCCCTGGATAAACCCATAGATTACCATAAAGAGCATCGCCTAATTTGGTTTTAGGTAACATACGCTTTACTGCCAGTTCAATAATCCGTTCCGGATGGGTAGCCAGCAACTCTTTAGGGGTAGCAAAACGCTGACCTCCTGGATAACCAGTATAACGGGTATATACTTTATCGTTCAGTTTTTTTCCTGTGAATTTCACCTTTTCGGCATTGATAACAATCACATTATCACCACAATCCACATTCGGAGTAAAGCCGGTTTTGTGTTTGCCACGGATCAGATAGGCCACCTTGGAAGCCAGTCGTCCTACAATTTCATTCTCGGCATCCACGATCAGCCAATTCTTTTTTACAGTTGCCTTGTTGAGCGAAACTGTCTTATAGCTTATTGCATCCACTTGAAAATCAGTTATATTGGGTTATTAATTCAGCAAATCCCTTAAAAATGGGTTGCGAAGATAGATAGTATTTTGAAGATCAACAAATTTATCCACAAATTAAAGTTCAAAACAATGGAATTTTCGGCAATTAAGGACTTTTTTCGGCTGGAACCCCCTTCCTGGGCCCTTGAAATAATCATCAAGGGTTGCAAAAGTACTATTAATTTAAAGAGAACGATCCATAATTCGTAAAAACCATAGGCGCCCACCGAGTTATTTTAAAGGGGAATGTATACCTGTTCCTGAAATAGTCCTTTAGCTTCCTTAGTGTCTATTCTTATTAATAAAGCAAAAAAAGCCCACCTGCTTGAGGCAGATGAGCTTTGGGAAATCCATCTGGCGATGTCAGAAACCAGAACGGATAAATGAACTCAGCTTTACGGATGCATTTAATTAGTGAGGGAGGTAGGATATCAGCATTACCAACATTTACAGAACACCTGCTTACCGGTTTATCTGAACACCGATATGATTGCATCAATCTCGCAGGTATGTAAGGGAAAGAACGAAAAGCTGCTTATTGTTATCTGCAACAAATTTGCAACCTATCCCATTCTTCCTCAAACCACAATTAAGTAGTATATATATTGTCCGGCGAAATGTCCAGGATCAAATTATCTTGTTAGTAATCTGTAATTCAATAATTTGCGTCACCCTACCTAGGTAAAAGAAAAACCCTTTTACCCGGATTACTTAATGACACCTAACTCTTTCCCAATTTTGGAAAAGGCTGCAATAGCCTTATCCAAATGGTCTTTTTCATGCCCTGCACTAAGTTGAACCCGGATACGAGCCTGGCCTTTTGGCACCACCGGATAAAAGAATCCGATTACATAAATACCTTCCTTTAATAATTTGTCGGCAAAAACCTGGGAAAGTTTGGCATCATAAAGCATTACAGGAACAATCGCAGAATCACCTTCTCTGATCTCAAGACCTGCTGCCTTAATACCTTTTTTAAAGTACTGAATATTCCAGTCAAGTTTATCCCTCAAGGCTGTTGTCTCATTAAGCATATCGAATACCTCGATCGAAGCCCCAACTATACTTGGAGCAAGGGAATTGGAAAATAAATAGGGGCGTGATCGTTGACGCAGCAAACTAATAATTTCTTTTTTACCAGACGTAAATCCTCCCATGGCTCCTCCCAATGCCTTTCCCAATGTTCCGGTAATAAGGTCTACCCTGTTCATCACTCCTTTTAATTCAATGGTTCCCCTTCCGGTTTTACCAATAAATCCTGTAGCATGGCTTTCGTCTACCATTACCATAGCATTATACTTATCTGCCAAGTCGCAAATTTTATCCAAAGGTGCCACATAGCCATCCATGGAAAAAACTCCATCCGTTACAATCATTCTAAATCGTTGTCCCTGAGCCTTTATAAGCTGCTCTTCCAGATCCGCCATATCACTGTTTTTGTAGCGGTAACGTTGTGCTTTACATAATCTTACTCCATCAATGATGGATGCGTGGTTCAGCTCATCCGAAATAATGGCATCTTCTTCACCCAATAACGGTTCAAACACACCTCCATTAGCATCAAAACAAGCAGCATACAGAATGGTATCTTCCTGACCCAGGAATTGCGAAATTTTCGATTCCAGCGTTTTGTGTATTGTTTGGGTACCGCAAATAAATCTAACCGAAGACACGCCATAACCATAATTATCCAACGCCTGATGAGCCGCCTTTATCACCCTGGGATGAGAAGAGAGACCCAGATAGTTATTAGCGCAGAATATGATCACCTCTTCCCCACCACTTACTTTCACTACAGCACCTTGAGGACCCGTAATAATACGCTCGTTCTTGAAAAGTCCATTCTCCTGAATGGCTTGAAGTTCTTTAAGTAAGTAATCCTTATAAGTTCCGTACATAGATGTAGAATTTAGCCACGTTTAAAATTATGCTTTAATTTGAGGCGAAAATACGCATTCCCTATGAAAAAAATCATGCTCCTGGGATCGGGAGAGTTAGGAAAAGAGCTTGTCATTGCATTGAAAAGGCTGGGACAATATGTGGTTGCTGTTGATTCTTATATGAATGCCCCTGCGCAGCAAGTAGCCGATGAGCTGGAAGTAATCAACATGTTGGATGGGAAAGAGCTGGATCGTATCGTTGCAAAGCACAAACCAGATCTTATTGTTCCGGAAATTGAAGCGATACGTACGGAGCGTTTTTATGATTATGAAAAACAAGGAATAAGAGTTATTCCCAGTGCCAAAGCGGCCAATTTTACGATGAATCGAAAAGCAATACGCGATCTTGCTGCACGTGAATTGGGTTTACGGACAGCAAAATATGCTTATGCAACCAGTCTCTCCGAATTTCAAGATGCTGTTCAAGCTATTGGAATTCCCTGCGTAGTAAAGCCGTTGATGTCTTCATCCGGTAAAGGACAATCGGTTATTAAATCGAAAACCGATATAAACGATTCATGGGAATATGCATTAAGCGGAACACGGGGTGATGTTATGGAAGTGATTGTAGAAGAATTTATCCCCTTTGAGTCTGAAATTACATTGCTTACCGTAACACAAATTCAGGGCCCGACACTGTTTTGTCCACCAATTGGTCACAGACAAGAAAGAGGTGATTATCAGGAAAGCTGGCAACCACATCCAATGCCTGCTCATTTGCTAGAGGAAGCAAAAAATATGGCCGAAAAAGTGACCCGTGCATTAGGCGGAGCTGGTATTTGGGGTGTTGAATTCTTTTTGGCTTCCGATGGCGTGTATTTCTCCGAACTAAGTCCCCGCCCGCATGACACAGGAATGGTAACATTGGCAGGAACCCAGAATTTTTCCGAATTTGAGCTCCATGCCCGTGCCATACTAGGTTTGCCTATTCCCGCTATTCGTCTCGAACGAAATGGTGCCAGCGCTGTCATACTCGCAACAAAACAAAGCGACACTCCATCTTACCAGGGTCTGGAACTGGCAATAACAGACCCCGGCACCGACATTCGCATTTTTGGCAAACCTATTTCCAGACCATATCGCCGCATGGGTGTAGCCCTTGCATGGGATAGAACAGATACAGACATTAAAGAGGTCACTAGAAAAGCAATCGGGAATGCTAAAAAAGTGACCGTGAATTAATTGAGACGATATCGCTTACCAGGTAAAGCACGCAGGGCGCCCGAAAACTCCAATTGCAACAATAAAGAGGAAATCTGTTTCATTGGAATCTCCGTCAAAATACACAGTTCATCAATATGCATTTCTCCGCGATTTCGTATTTCATTCATCACCTGCTCTTCCTCCGGGCTATGTTCAGTGAATAATTTCTGTTGAACAGGGTGCATTTTCTTCTCTACATCCCACCCTAACATCCGGATGATATCTTCCCCACTCTCTACCAATGCAGCCTTATTTTCCTTTATCAATTTGTGACAACCTGCCGAGTATGGATCGGATGTACGTCCCGGAAAAGCAAAGACATCACGACTGTATGAATTTGCAATTTCGGCTGTAATCATCGAACCTCCATCTATAGCAGATTCTATCACTACGACGCCATCGCATAATCCCGCCACAATCCTGTTACGCTGGGGGAAATTTTCACGATCAGGGAATGTACCGCTCGAATAATCACATAATAATCCTCCATGTTCCTGAATACGCTCTGCTACTGTACGATGCAGTACAGGATATACTATGTCCAATCCATGTGCAAGCACTGCTACAGTTTGCAAATTATTTTTAAGACAGGCCCTGTGAGCACATATATCAACACCATAAGCAAGCCCGCTCACAATCAAAGGATTTAATGGTGACAAATCATTAATTAATTCATTACACCGGTCTTTACCATAATTTGTTGCATTGCGGGTACCTACCACCGCCAATACTTTTCGCTGATCCAGTCGCGCGGTTCCTTTATAATACATTAATATGGGAGCATCTGCACATTGTTTCAATCTTTCCGGGTAATCAACATCAAGATAAAAGAGGGGAAGAATATTTTCCGATTCTATAAACTTAATTTCCGCTTCTGCTTTTAAAAAGACATCATTATTAAAAATTGATTTGGCTAAACGAATTCTAACACCCGGAATAAGTAATAGTTGTGATTTTTTTTGACGAAATACTTCCTGAGCACTTCCGCAATGAGCGATCATTTTTTTTCCTGTCGCATGACCAATTCCGGGTAGCATTGTTAACGCAATCCGGTAAAATAATTCATCCTTATCTCCCATGAAAGGTTTTTTCGTATATTGTTCTGCTCAACAATTATCTCTGTCAAATATAAAATTAGAGAGGTTCATGCGAAACTTTATTTCTGTTCTATTTTTTTCAATCACACACATATTTTTACAAGGACAGGTAGTGGTGAAAGGGAAGGTAACCGACAAGCAAACAGGGGATGAACTCATCGGTGTAACCATTTTTTCAGATACCAAAATCGGAGCCATTACCGATGTCCATGGTAATTATTCGCTCCTTCTTCCGGAAGGAAAACATCACCTGGAATTCCGGATGATGGGATATGAGGCTTCCGGCCATGATGCTGATTTGAAAACAGGTGATTTGTTGGTTCTAAATATTCAACTGGCTACCAACTCGAAAGCATTGGAGACCGTAGTTGTTTCCGCCGGCAAATTCGAACAGAAACTGGAAGATGTTACAGTATCCATGGAAGTGATAAGTCCGAAATTGGTGGAAAGTAAAAACACCACTTCCCTGGATGAAATAATCAACCAGGTTCCGGGGGTGAGTGTTATTGACGGACAGGCCAATATTCGCGGGGGTAGCGGATATAGTTATGGAGGAGGAAGCAGAGTTCTGTTACTGGTCGACGATATGCCTCTTCTTTCGGCCGATGCAGGCGATGTTAAATGGAATTACCTTCCTATTGAAAATCTTCAGCAAATTGAAATCCTGAAAGGTGCTTCCTCTGCCCTCTTCGGTTCTTCTGCACTTAACGGTGTCATTAATATTCATACTGCTTACCCTACCTCCACACCTCAAACCTCGATTGTAATGTATTCCGGGATATATGATACTCCCGAGCGTTCGCAACTGGCCTGGTGGGGAAAACACAATCCCTTGTTTAAAGGAACGTATTTCTTCCATTCCCGTCAGATCAAGAACTGGGATCTTACCATAGGCGGCAACCTGTATGATGATGACGGATACCGTTTCGACAATGTGGAAAAACGTTACCGTTTCAATATCAATACCCGGTATCGTTTCAAACGAATCACCGGTCTCAGTGCGGGGATTAATCTGAACTACATGGATGTAACGGGAGGAAATTTCCTCTTGTGGCAAAACGGAGGATCGGGAGCTTTGCTACCTCTGGGAGGCGCCTCTCAACATTATGACAATGTACGTTACAACATCGATCCCTTTATTACTTACTTCGGAAGACGCGGTGGCAAACACAGTCTTCGCACCCGGTACTTCTACACACTTAACACCAATGATACCCAGCAGCGTTCCATTGGTGGTTTATATTTCGCCGAATACCAGTTTCAGAAGCATTTTGAAAATGGACTCACACTCACCACCGGTGCCACAGCAACCTATTCACAAATCACCTCTCAGCTTTACGGCCCTCACTACTCTTCTAACGAAGCCGCGTATCTGCAACTTGACAAACAATTCTTCAAAAAACTAAATGCTTCTATTGGTATCAGAGGCGAGTCGTACCGCCTCGACACCTCCCAAACCAAATTTTACCTGAAAGCAGGAAATGACACACTCCGCAAGAATCCAGTTCCTGTTCAACCTGTGATGCGTGCAGGGGTAAGTTATCAGCTGGCCAAAGCCACCTTCATCCGTACTTCTTTCGGACAGGGCTACCGTTTCCCTTCTGTTGCTGAAAAATACATTAGCACCTCGGTGAGTGGTTTGGAAATATACCCCAATCCCAATCTGAAGCCGGAGGAAGGATATAGTGCGGAACTAGGTATCAAACAAGGATTTCAGATTGCCGGATTCAAAGGTTTCCTGGATGTAGCAGGGTTTGATATGCAGTACCGGGATATGATGGAATTTACGATGGGTCAATGGGGCACCAGTTCAGATCCTCTCTTTGGCATAGGGTTTAAATCAACAAATATAGGCCGCACGGAAATTTCAGGAGTGGATGTATCCCTCGAAGGGGAAGGGAAAATCGGCAAAGTGGGCATTCGCTTGCTGGCTGGTTATACCTATATGAATCCGGTTAGTCTCCAGCTTGACAGTGCTTCGAGGGCAAAAAATTCTTCCTCTGAAAATATCCTGAAATACCATTACAGACATATTGCTAAAGCTGATTTAGAACTTAGTTACAAAAAATTTGCATTGGGTATCAGTGTGCGCTACAATAGCTTCATGGTCAATATTGATGACTTTTTTGTAAACCCATTTTTTGCCAACGTTGTTCCGGGTATTGCCGCTTACCGCCAGCAATTTCCAAACGGAGATATCGTATTCGATAACCGGATTTCCTATCAGCTGAATAAGGTTGCCAAAATATCCCTTATCACCAATAATATGTTTAACAGTGAAACAACGGACAGGCCGGCAGATGTATTGCCACCCAGAAATTATGCCTTGCAGGTCAGTATAAAATTCTAGAATCCGTATCCTTTATAATCTTTAGAGAATTCGTCGGAAGCAAATACAGGGTTTACTTTCAGGTTGACGTATTCGTAGGATTCAAAAAGCCCTGTATTGTCGTAGACCTTCGTACTCAATGGAAGCCAGGTTTTTTTATCGATAATAAGTTCTGTCGTGCGGGCATAAGAGCTGGGAACAACCAATACTCTTCCCTGACGCACGGCACCATAATCCGTTAATTTATTTAACTCTCCAAGCTTAAACTCGCTTAGTTTCAGTTTACGGGCAATCGAAATAATCGTCTCGTCCTTCCCTACCGTGTAAGTAGCAAATTTATAATCGAGGTCGGTTATCTTCACCTGATAACATGGAATGTTATTCCAGGTTACATCTCCTTCGTATTTGAAAAAATCATCAAATCTAGTACCACAACGCTGTATGGCATCCTTTATAATATCAGTCAAAAAATCATATCCAACCTCGTTCAGGGTATGATGTTGGTCTTTATGTAAGGTTGAACTGTTTACATCCAGGTTAAGGTTGATATAGGGGAACCCGGCCGGGTTGACTAATACCTTTCCATCATTCCACCCTTCCACATACAGAAGTTCGGGGCCATTCAGCTTCATGTATATTTTCCGGGGCTTCCGCTGTAGCTTGACAGCTGAAATTGAATTTCGGTATTTTCCGCCCACCCGTTCTTGTATTTTAAGGTCAAACTGAAGGCTTTGCAATGTCTCTGCCGCCTTGTTCATATTGGTGATAATAAGCTTAGCATTCACGCTATCCTGAACCGGCACCGGGTGAATATTGCGAAATGAAGAGGATATAATAATCCCGATCAGGAGGAGAAATAAATGGATGCTTCGTTTCAAAGTGATAAGAATCCTTAAAATTACGTTTTCCTGCTGAATTCCGCTAAGATTATACGGAACACATTGATAATGAATATACCTGCCATTAATAAAGGAGTCGAAATGCTCCCTAAAATTAATGATCTTATACCCGATTTTCTGCCGCATTTTCCTAATTTTGTGACGATGAAGATGGAGCTATACATTGCTGAGTTACTTTACCGCCACGATTGTGTGATCATTCCCGGTTTTGGTGGATTTGTGGCTAATTATGCACCTGCACAGGTGCATCCGACCCAGCATACCTTCAGTCCTCCTTCCAAAAAACTGGTTTTTAACAGAAGTCTTAAAAATAATGACGGTCTTCTCGCCAATCATTTGGCAGGAAAAGAAAACCTCACGTATGCTGATGCTTGCAAAAAGATTCAGGAATTTACTTCCTCCTGCGCCACCTTGCTGAGCAGCGGCAAAAAACTCCTGCTAAGTGATATTGGTACTTTATATACTGATATTGAAAAAAATATTCAGTTTGAGCCCGATCAAAATATAAATTTCCACCTCGACTCCTTTGGCTTATCCACCATTCAAAGCCCTGCCATCAAACGGGATGGGATTGCTAAAAGGCTGGAAAAAGCTCCCAAGGACCGCGAAGTGGTGCCAGCAGAAGTTAAGCGTCGTATCAATATACGGAAAATTGCTGCTATAACGGTAACAGCGGGTGTAGTTGCGGTTTTGGTATGGATACCATTAAAAACGGATCTGCTCAAAAACATCAACTATGCTAACCTCAATCCTTTTGCAAAAAAGGAGATTGCGGCCTATTCTGAAAAAAATATCACCCCTTTCGTACTTCCTGAAAAAAGTATTAAAGAAGAGTCTATAACGGTAACTGATACCAATGCATATCTTCATCTTTCCTTTCTTAACAAAGATGCATTGCCGCTAACAGTAAAGCTAAAGGATCAGGCTCCTGCAGAATCGACCCGGGTAGAGAATAAAACAGAAGAGCGTGTTATAGCAGCCTCTCCCAGAACATCGGCAGGAGAAAAGTATAGTGTTATTGGAGGCTGTTTTGCCATTCCCGAAAATGCCGATCATTTTGTAGATCAGTTGCGCAATGAAGGATACAGTGCATTTATTCTTCCTACCAACAGAAGCGTGTTACGCCATGTGAGCTACGGAAGTTTCTCGTCCTATAAACAAGCGTTGGATATGCTTGCAAAGGTCAAAGCTTCTAACAAAGAAGCCTGGCTGCTGGTTCAGTAATTATTCTTTGCCGGACTCCCCTTTATCTTTCAATCTGCTCTTCTTGTATAACTGTATTCCCAGATACAATGCAGTCGAAAACAATATCAGGCTTACCGCCAGCCACATTCCGTTTTCATTCGATTTCAGTTCAATAATAAACACGATTGCTACCAGAAGCACCGATGCCACTTCATTATAGGCCCTGAGCCACATAGAGGAATGCTTAAAGGTGCCAGCCTGTAGTTGTTTAAATATAACATGACACTGGAGATGGTATAAAGCAAGACCGAACACAAAACATAATTTGAGAATAAAGAAAGCTTCTGTAAGATACGCCAGCCGGTAAACAAACAGGAGCCAGGGGCCAAAGATAAAAGTCATTACGGCCGATGGCCAGGTAATTCCATACCAGAGTCTGCGCATCATAATGCGATACTGTGCCTGAAGAATTGCTTTATCCGGTTCAGGCTTATCATTGGCTTCCGTCATATAAATAAAAAGGCGAACGATATAAAACAGGCCGGCAAACCAGGTCACAATAAAAACGATGTGTAAGGCAAGGATGTATTGCATTCGCTGTCGGTTAAGAATTTATCACTTCAATAAATGGTACAGGCTGCAAGTTAGCTATCTTTGTCCAAACATCCACCTGATGAAAGCCAGAACTGCAAAGGAAACCCTTACCGTAACTACCGAACTTGTACTTCCTAATGATACCAATACCCTTGGTAATCTTATGGGTGGGCGCTTATTGCATTGGATGGATCTGGTAGCTGCCATTTCTTCACACCGTCATTGCAAACGGGTAGTGGTTACGGCTTCTGTTAACAATGTATCCTTCACACAACCTATCCGCCTGGCAAGTATGATTACCCTGGAAGCCAAAGTATCAAGAGCCTTTTCTTCCTCCATGGAAGTGTTCATTGATGTATGGGTTGAAGATCCGGTTACGGGCGAGAAGACTAAATCGAATGAGGCTATTTACACATTCGTTGCAGTTGATCAGAATGGCTCACCATTGCCTGTTCCTGAACTCATTCCGGAAACAGACCAGGAAAAAGTTCGTTACGAGGGTGCTTTACGCAGAAGACAACTAAGCCTTATCCTTGCCGGCAAAATGAAACCGGAAGATGCTACAGAACTCAAAGCGTTGTTTCAGGGATAAATTAAGCTACATCTCTCTTTAAAGGAAAGGTGTCAGAATGGAGTGCGAACGGCATTCACTATCACGTCCTCATCTATCAGGTTCATGCATTTGAAATGGCCTTTGGGGCATTTATTAAACCCTATTTTGGAACAGGGCCTGCAACTCAGATCTTTCACCTCTACCATCACACCGGCACCTTTTCCTCCATGTCCGCTGCGGTAAGGATACATTCCAAACGCAGGGACTGTGTTTCCCCAAACGGAAATAATTTCCTTTCCGAATGCAGCAGCAACATGCATCATTCCGGTATCGTGTGTAATAATTTTTTTTGCCTGACGTACCAGGGAGGCCGATTGTAAAAGACTGTACTTTCCGCAGGCATTAATGACCCTGCCTGGCAATTCCTTGCATATTTTTTCTGCCACTGCTCGATCTTCTTTCCCACCAAGCAACACAATTGTTTCATCCATTTTACGACACAGAGAAATGATTTTTTCAGACGGCAAACGTTTGGTGGCGTGCTGAGCTCCGATTGCAAATCCAATATAACCTTTACGTAGCTGGGGCATTGCATTCACATCCACCTCTTCAACGGGAGGAATAAAAAAGTCAAGCCCTTTTCCGTCATCTTTAACCCCAAGTTTCTTCAATGTCACCAGGTACCGTTCGGCCACATGCACATCCGGCATACGGTTTCTTTTGAAGTTAACCAGGAGCCATTTACGGATATTCAGTTTGTTCAGTGTCTCCGAAGGCTTCCCCAATTTACGTTTTACACTCCGGCTTCGGATGTTGTTATGGAGATCTACAACAAAGTCATAATTTTCTTGTTTAAGAGCCGTTACCACTTCCGATACCTTATCCTCTATCGTAAACACCTTATCTACATATGGATTGTTTGCAACAAGAGGAGCGTATTCTTTTTTAGTCAGGAAGTGTACCTCAGCTCCTGACTGCAACTTTAAACAACGGGGTACAGGAGAGGTAAGTACAATGTCACCAATGGAGCTGAAGCGTATAACGAGAATTTTTTTCAAGCCGGTTTAATTGGGAGCGAAATGGTATTGATAAACATCGCCGGTAACAGCCGTATTCTGCATCCATAAATCTCCTTCTTTAAGCCGTAGTATAAGAAAGGCATCATTTACAGGAGTGGCTCCTGCATAATAGGAGAAGAATACAATGGTCTGATCTGTTGAAAAAGACCAGCTGCCGGAATAAGAAACGGTACCATTGTTCGTAACCAGATTATAGGAGAAACTCCCATCTGTGAATATATTTCTTGATTCCGAATAAATGATTGGCATGACCTGGGGGGTGATATCCGTACCATTTTCATATTCCTTCACCCGCTTCCAGTTTTCACACAAGCGGTGCTTCCTGGTACGCAAACTAAGCACAGGCCCGTCAGGATATTTCTTGCACCCGCCTACAAACAGAAACAGAATACTAAATAAAACAAATAAACGTAAGGTTTTCAAGGGCAGGAGCTCATTATTGACAAGCACAAAGATACAAAAAACAAGCTATTCCGTTTTGGCAGCCGGTCTTTGCATACTAATTCTGTTAATTTTGCAGGGTGATATTCTGTGATACACATACCCATCTTTATGCCGATGAGTTTCAACCCGACCGGGATGAAATGATTCAACGAGCTATCCATGCCGGGATCACCCGTCTTTTTCTTCCGAATATTGACAGCACCTCCATTCCAGGGCTCTTTACCCTTGCCAAAACCTGGCCGGATCATTGTTTCCCGATGATGGGGCTTCATCCTTGTTCGGTAAATGAAAGCTTCCAGAGCGAACTGAAAGTGGTGGAACATTGGCTTTCCCAGAGAAAATTTTATGCGGTGGGAGAAATTGGGATTGATTTGTATTGGGATAAAACCTTTACGGAGCAGCAGCTTTATGCCTTTGAGTTTCAAATCCGTTTGGCTAAAAAATATGCTCTACCAATAGTTATTCACACACGCAATGCATTCAATGAGGCTTACGAGATAGTGGAAAGAAATAATGACCCCTCTCTTACGGGAGTGTTCCATTGTTTCAGTGGCACCAGCGAAGAAGCAGAAAAAGTAATTGCCCTCAAAGGGTTTAAGTTGGGAATAGGAGGCGTGCTTACCTTTAAAAACTCAGGACTTGATAAAGTAGTACAACAAATCCCGCTCGAACACCTGGTATTGGAAACAGACTCTCCTTATCTGGCGCCTGTACCACACAGAGGTAAAAGGAATGAAAGTGCTTACATACGTATTATTGCCGAAAAACTGGCAGAATTAAAACAATGCAGCCTGGAAGAAGTGGCCCGCATTACTACTGAAAATTCCTTACACTTATTCGGTATTTGATTTATGGCAAAAAAAAACTTCTGTACTCCTGATCTATACCGGCGGAACAATAGGCATGATACAGGACAACCATTCAGGCCAGTTACGCCCTTTCGATTTTGCTCATCTAACGGAACAAATTCCGGAGCTGAACAAATTCGACTTACGACTATCCTCCGTTGCTTTCGATCACCCGATCGACTCTTCCGATATGAACCCCGCAATATGGGTACAAATTGCAACCATCATTCAAAAAAACTATTTACTGTACGATGGCTTTGTGATTTTACATGGTTCCGATACTATGGCTTTTACGGCTTCTGCGCTTAGCTTTATGCTAGAGCATCTTGACAAACCGGTCATCCTTACCGGCTCTCAGCTCCCTATCGGTATCATACGTACCGATGGAAAAGAGAATCTTGTAACCTCCATAGAAATTGCGGCAGCAAAAGAAAAAGGAAAGGCAATAGTCAGAGAGGTGTGTATCTATTTT
>JABDCB010000004.1 GCA_013288325.1 Bacteroidota bacterium | reverse complement strand
CAGATCAATGTAATCTCTCCTCAGATCAATGTAACCCCTCCTCAGATCAATGTAATCTCTCCTCAGATCAATGTAACCTCTTCTCAGATCAATGTAACCTTTCTTCTGATCAATGTAACCTCTCCTCAGATCAATGCAACCTCTTCTCTGATCAATGCAACCTCTCCTCAGATCAATGCAACCTCTCCTCAGATCAATGTAACCTCTCCTCAGATCAGATTAACCTTTCCTCAGATCAATGTAATATCTCCTCGCCACCACACCAGCAGATCCTTCGCCCTCATTCACTTTCCACGCTTCTGCCAGGATGACAAAACCAGCGGCAGGAGGCAGGCGCAGGAGGCAGAAAAAGCAGAGCGAGAAACAGAGCGAAGAGCGGAGAATAAGCCACCACACCAACAGATCCTTCGCCCTCATTCAAATTCCACGCTTCTGCTCAGGATGACAAAAAAAGGAGGCAGCGGCAGGCGCAGCAGGCGGGAAAAATAATTAAAATGGAAGGTCACGAACTGGTTGTCTCTGCCGGCGGAGCCTAGAGCAGGTATACTGCCAGGGACTCGCGCGTGAGGCCTGACGGCACGCGATGTCGAATTGCTTGTGCGGTGGGAATCGTGCCGTCTTGATTTTTTTTGGTTCTTTTTTTGATCAAGCAAAAAAAGAACAAGAAAAGAAATTCGAATAGGGGATGCCCTCACACCAACAGATCCTTCGCCCTCATTCGCATTCCACGCTTCTGCTCAGGATGACAAAAAAACAGCGGCAGGAGGCAGGCGCAGGAAGCAGGGAAAAACAGAGCGGAGAATAAGCCACCACACCAGCAGATCCTTCGCCCTCATTCACATTCCACCGCTTCTGCTCAGGATGACAACGAGGGAGTTTATTAAACAGAAAATAAAAACCTTCAGGACTTCCTTTTACTCAGGATATAAGAGATAAAAACCGAAAAGAGACCTCCGGTAATGAGGATTAAAAAGAAGAAGAACAATACGCCAATAATCATCTGAGGTGCTCCGCCAGGAGGAAGATCGTTCTGGGCTATTTTGATTCCTACCGAGAACAAGGCAAAGGCAAGTGCAAAAATGGCGGAACTGGTGAGTCCCGCCTTTAGCAATTGAATAGGATTAGCTACTCCATTATATTCTTTAAGTTGTGTGGCGCGGATAGAGAGCCAGAGACCTCCTGCATAAATAAACACCAGTGCAAAAAGTCCTTCGCTGGCGAAGATGGCATCTTTTCCGGTAAGGATCAGGACCAGCTTGAGGGTTACCTCGGTAAGGGTAATAAACAATCCGTATTTAACAGCAATCTTCATTCTGCGAACTATGAAAAACTAATGAATAAGGTGAATGGTATTAGCTGTTCATAGAGATCAGGAACTCTTCGTTGGTAGCGGTATTACGCATCTGACGCAGGAGGAATTCCATCGCTTCCAGTTCATTCATATCGGCCAGGTGATTGCGCAATACCCACAGGCGTTGCAGCACATCTTTCTCCACCAGCAGATCGTCGCGGCGGGTAGAAGAAGATACCAGGTCAATAGCAGGATAGATGCGTTTGTTGCTGAGCTTACGGTCGAGCTGAAGCTCCATATTGCCGGTACCTTTAAATTCTTCGAAGATTACATCATCCATTTTGGAGCCGGTCTCTGTAAGAGCGGTAGCCAGGATGGTGAGGGAACCTCCGTCTTCAATTTTACGGGCAGCACCGAAGAAACGTTTTGGTTTATGCAAAGCATTGGCATCCACACCACCGGAGAGTACTTTTCCGGAAGCAGGAGATACGGTATTGTAAGCACGTGCCAGACGGGTAATGGAATCAAGCAGGATCACCACATCATGACCGCATTCCACCATACGTTTTGATTTCTCCAGTACGATGTTTGCAATCTTTACGTGACGCTCGGCCGGTTCATCAAAGGTGGAGGAAATAACTTCCGCCTTTACACTGCGGGCCATATCCGTTACCTCTTCAGGACGTTCATCCACCAACAGGATAATCAGATATACTTCCGGGTGATTTTCGGCAATGGCATTGGCAATTTCTTTCAGCAGGTTTGTCTTACCTGTTTTAGGCTGGGCCACAATAAGACCGCGTTGCCCTTTTCCGATCGGGGTAAAAAGATCCACGATACGGGTTGATAAGCTGCTTTTGCTGTGTCCGGTAAGGGTCAGCTTTTCATAAGGAAACAAAGGAGTGAGGTGATCGAATGGAACCCGGTCGCGGATATAAGAAGGATCGCGTCCGTTTATTTTTTCTACTTTGATAAGCGGAAAATATTTCTCCCCTTCTTTCGGAGGACGGATGCTTCCGCATACATTATCTCCTGTTTTAAGACCGAACAGTTTTATCTGGCTCTGGGAAACATAAATATCATCGGGAGAGTTGAGGTAGTTGTAATCGGCTGATCTCAGAAAACCATAACCATCGGGCATGATCTCGAGCACACCTTCGCTGGAAACGATTCCATCAAAATTGAATTGTGCTTCGGGAGCTCTTCTTTCGGGTTGTTTGTTAAAACGGTTCTGGCCATCTGCCTTTTCCTGTTTCTCCTGTTCTTCCTGTTCTCTGCGGTGTTGGATATCCTGTTGTTGAACAGGCTGTGCCACTACTTCCAGATGCGGTTGTTCTACGGCCGGAACGGTAGTTTCCGGAGTGTGGTTGGAAACAGGGTGAACGGTATTTTCAGTTATTTCGGGTGTTACAAAAAGAGAGGGCGTTTCTTCCGCTTCTTCTTCATGATCGGCATTCTCGAGACGGATTTTGCGGGCGCGTTTCGGTTTATCCGAATCATGTCTGGATGATTCCGGCTTGCTGTTGCTTGGAGCGATGGCCTGCTGATCCAGAATTTTATAGATAAGTTCCTGCTTTTTGAGGGCTTCGAACTTAGGAATATTCATTTGTTTGGCTATTTCGCGGAGCTCTCCGACCAGCTTACCATTCAGTTCAATAATGTCGTACATGGAATTAAAATTGCGTTTTTAGCAGAAAATTTCGAGGAATAATTTGTAATGTAATATGAGAAGATTCTTACGAATTAATGGGGAGCTTTTTCGGACGAATTTTTGATTAAAAACCCTGATAAATCCGGCCCCTCTTATGAGAATTGTATTGCAATGATACGAATAATATCTGAAATGCAAATAATTTTAGAATTAAATAAAGCTCAGCGGGAACCCAGCTCAATCACTTCCAGATCAAGGATATTACTGTTTTCCAGGCTAAAACGAACCAGTGTTTTCTTCTGGTGAAAGCCCTGGATTCCAGCCGCTCCCGGATTGATGTGCAAATGCCCCAGAACTTTGTCATTCATCACCCTTAGTATATGACTGTGACCGCAAACAACCAGCTGGGGACGCTCCGCTTCCAATAACTTTTTGACATCACTTCCATACCGTCCCGGATAGCCTCCTATATGGGTCATAAAAACGCTGACGCCTTCCCGTTTGAACCGCTGAATGGCCGGATATTCCTTACGGATATCCATCCCGTCGATATTCCCATAAACGGCTACCAGCGGTTTATATTGACTTAATTCCCGGCAGATGCTGATGGTTCCTATATCTCCGGCATGCCATATTTCATCGCATGATTCGAAATATTTAACCATACCGGGATCCAGGAAATTATGGGTATCAGAAAGAAGCGCTATTCTCATTCCGGATGATTTGCTTTGCATGCTTATCCGTAACTTTACCACTTTATAATAAGAAGTGCAAAGATACTTTATACAACTTTCCTACAAAGGTACGAACTATCACGGCTGGCAGATACAGGCAAATGCGCTTAGTATCCAACAGATCGTGGATGAAGCCTTAGCCTCCATCCTCCGTCACCCGGCCCCGACATTGGGTTGCGGACGAACGGATACGGGTGTGCACGCCCTTGATTTTTTTGCTCATTTTGATTCTCCGGAAGAAGCGAAACTGATGGATCCGGATTTTGTGTATCACCTCAATTGCATGCTTCCTCAGGATATTGCAGTCAAGAAAATACATAAGGTGGTTCCAGATGCACATGCGCGTTTCGATGCCTTGTCACGCACCTATGAATACCGCATCATATTTATGAAAGATCCGTTTGAATACAACCGCGCCATGTTGTGTAAAAACAACCTGGATCTTACGGCCATGCAACAGGCGGCACAGCTCTTATTCGAGTATTCGGATTTCGGATGTTTCAGCAAAAACCTGACCCAGGTTAAAACCAATATCTGCAAAATCATGCAGGCCGATTGGAAAGCGGTACCCGGTGGACTCGAATTCCGGATAAAAGCCGACCGTTTTTTACGTAATATGGTACGCGCCATTGTAGGCACCTTGCTGGATATAGGCAAGGGACGAATTACCGAAGCGGATTTGAGAAGAATCATAGAAGGCAAGAACCGTTCCGATGCAGGAGTATCGGTCCCGGCTTGCGGATTGTATCTTTGTGAGATTGAATACCCCGACACACTCTTTGTGAAATGAGCCAGGAAAAAGTAGGTGGAAAAGTTTTTGATATGCAGCAGATCCGGAAGGTGTTCCGTTTTGTGAAGCCATTCCGTCGTACGTTTTATACCGCCATTCTTTCTACCATTATGCTTTCGGGTCTTTCTATTGTCAGGCCCCTGCTGGTGATGGAAGTGATGAACAAATTCATTCTTCCCAAAGATGAAGTGGGGTTGACGCATATCAGCTTGCTTATCCTGGGTTTGTTGTTTGCCGAAGCCTTGCTTCAGTTTGCCAATACCTATCTGGCCAATTGGCTGGGTCAAAATATCATCCGCGATATACGTATCGCTTTGTTTCGTCATCTGAGTCATTTCCGTCTCCGTTATTTCGACCGTACGCCCATCGGCACCATCGTTACCCGTATTGTTTCGGACATAGAAGCCATTGCCGATATTTTTTCCCAGGGCTTTGTAGTCATCATGGGCGATATGCTCACCTTACTCGTATATGTGGTGGTGATGTTATGGGTAAACTGGAAAGTAGCCCTGGTTATCATGATTTCCATTCCCCTGCTGTTGGTGGCTACGTATATATTTAAAAATGCCATCAAATCTACCTTTCAGGATGTACGTACCCAGGTGGCCCGGTTGAATGCCTTTGTACAGGAACATATTACGGGGATGAAGATTGTCCAGATTTTTACCCGCGAAGAGCAGGAGCTTGAAAAATTCAGGGATATCAATTCCAAACACCGCGATGCGAATATAAAAGCGGTGTTCGCCTATTCTATTTTCTTTCCGGTGGTGGAGCTACTGTCGGCCCTGTCGCTTGCACTGCTTGTTTGGTACGGAGGGATTAAGATGTATTCCAAAAGTATTGATTATGGCGAAGTCACCTTTTTTGTAATGCTCATTTATATGATGTTTCGCCCTATCCGCATGCTCGCTGACCGAGTAAACACCCTGCAGATGGGTATTGTAGCCTCCGACCGGGTATTTAAAATTCTGGATGCCGAAGACCATACTCCGGATGAAGGGAAAGAAGATGCCGGCGCTCTGCGTGGTGAAATAGAATACAAAGATGTTTGGTTTGCATATAAGGAAGAGGAGTTTGTACTGAAAGGGATCTCCTTTCATGCTAGTCCCGGACAAACTATTGCCCTGGTAGGAGCTACCGGTTCGGGAAAATCATCCATCATCAATCTGCTGGGGCGGTTTTATGATTTCCAGCAGGGAGCCATCTGTATTGATGGTAAGCCGGTAGGGGAGTATGAACTGGCATCGTTGCGCAAAAGCATTGGGGTGGTATTACAGGATGTCTTCCTGTTTTCCGATTCCATTGCCAATAACATTACACTTAATAATCCGGATATAACATTACACGAAGTAATAGAAGCAGCGAAGGCTGTGGGGGCACATGATTTTATTGATGCCTTGCCCGGAGGATATGATTATCAGGTGCAGGAGCGGGGAGCGGTGCTTTCTGTAGGACAGCGTCAGCTCATTGCCTTTATCCGGGCCTATGTTTACAAGCCCCGTATCCTCGTCCTCGACGAAGCCACTTCTTCCATCGATACCGAATCGGAAATTTTAATCCGTCGTGCTACTGAAAAAATTACCGAAGGACGTACATCCATCATCATAGCCCATCGTCTGGCTACCGTACAAAAAGCCGATCGTATCCTGGTACTGGATCACGGTCATATTATCGAAAGCGGAAAGCATCAGGAGCTGCTCCAACTGAACGGACAATACAAGAAATTGTTTGAGTTGCAGTTTAAGGAAGAGGCGGTAGGGTAGTGGCGACTGAATACAAATAATTTTAAATTATAAACGCTAAATTTTTAATGATTAAGTTAATCAACTTGAACGTTTATAATTGAGTGTTTAAAATTTAGAGTTTCTGAATAGTAACCGTTCGCGCGGCCCCGATAGATATCGGGATATAATCCGTGCGAAGAGTTAATAGTCTGGAGGCAAAAAAAACAACTGCGCGGTCATTCTGAGCAGAAGCGTTGGCTCGCATACACACGAATAGATCCTTCGCCCTTCGCGCAAGCGGCCCTTCGCTCAGGATGACAACGCCAACTTGAGCGTTTAGTGTTTAGCGTTTAAAATTTATAGTTTCTGAATAGTAACAATTGGAGCCAGATAAGAATCAAGCCTCCACCAGCACCGGCAACTCCGCTTCTTCATAAACACTCAGCAGGTTAAGATCCTGCACGGTCCGTCCCCGTTCATCAAAGCTGAAAACACTTTTGAAGCGTGCACCATGCACCGTTTCAAAATATTTATAGGAATAGCGGGAATTGACGGTTTGAGAAAAGGTATCATCAAAACCGGTGATGAGGATCATAAATTCAGCATCGGATTCTTCCAGATCAGAAGCGCTCATTCCATACAGGGGACTGGCATCGGTAATGATATGATTGATGGTCCAGCTCATGGGAAAGAAATT
The DNA here is from genome assembly GCA_013288325.1 of Bacteroidota bacterium. Taxonomy (GTDB): domain Bacteria; phylum Bacteroidota; class Bacteroidia; order Palsa-965; family Palsa-965; genus Palsa-965. The sequence continues at coordinate 84,247 of JABDCB010000004.1, read as the reverse complement.
GATCTTTTTTATTTCCAGATCCAATGGGCGGAATTTGCGCACCTTTTGTCCGTTATCATCTTCCAGCAACGAAACACTGACCCTGCATTCTACATCAATCAGCTGGCTGTTGCGTAACTGATTGGCCAGACGAAACTGAAATGCGGTGCCTTCCCGGAAAGGAGCGATAATGGCTTTTTTGCTGAACATGATTTTGGCAGTAGGTCTTGAAAAACGCCCGTAAAGCAAACCGGTAATGAGTGCAAAGCCCAATACACCGAAAAGCGCTTCTACCGATGCGATGGCATTCATCAAATGACTGCCCGGACTCAAGCCTCCATACCCGACAGTAGTTAAGGTTTGAGCGCTGAAATAAAAACCATCGAAGAATTTACCCAATGGGGTTGCCGATCGGCTTCCGGTGAGCTGATCCAACCCGATAAAATAATAGAAGGTGGCAAACAATGCATTCATCATCAAAAAATAAAGGATGATGATGGTATTGAATTTTCTCCACGACATGGAGATGAGGTGATGATAGATACTGATAGAGCCCCAGTTGGAAACTTCTTTGCGTTGTATATTGAACGTACCGTCGGGATGAATAAAGCGGGTATTGCGGTCGGTTACTTTGGTACCAAACCCCAGCTCATCTTCCAGTTCTCTTTTACGGTGTTTATGTAAGGCCATGGTATAAATGGATAAGGCTTAAGACTCGTGTTATCAAAGCTTTTCCTTCAGATATTTGGCGGTATACGACTCCTTGCATTTGGTCAGATCTTCCGGAGTGCCGGCAAACAGGATACGTCCGCCTTCATCACCCCCTTCAGGACCCAGATCAATCACCCAGTCGGCACATTTAATCACTTCCATATTATGCTCAATGATCAGAATAGAATGTCCCTGAGCCAGCAGTGCATTAAAAGCAATCAGTAATTTGCTGATATCATGAAAATGCAAACCCGTGGTTGGTTCATCAAAAATAAAGAGGGTAGGGGCGGCATGGGTTCCAAGGCCTATGAAAGAGGCCAGCTTGATTCGTTGTGCTTCTCCACCGCTGAGGGTGCTGGAGCTTTGCCCCAGGTGTATATATCCCAATCCTACTTCGGCAAGAGGTTGCAGTTTGTGTACTATCTTCTTTTCCGACGACCCTGTTTTATCCGCTCCGAAAAAATCAATCGCTTCACTCACCGTCATATTCAGGATATCGGCTACTGATTTCTCATGAAACAGTACTTCCAGCGTTTCCTGTTTGAATCGTTTTCCGTTGCAGGCTTCACAAGGCAAATGCACATCGGCCATGAATTGCATCTCAATCAGCACCTCTCCTTCTCCTTCACATACTTCACATCGTCCACCGTCTACATTGAATGAAAACTGAGCAGGTTTATACCCTCTCATCTTTGCCAGAGGCTGATCGGCATACAAAGCTCTGATCTCGTCATACGCTTTGATATAGGTAACAGGATTGGAGCGGGATGATTTGCCGATGGGGTTCTGATCTACCAGCTCTACTGCCTGAATGCTTCTGTAATCACCGCTTAGCTTATCAAATGCACCGCTCTGTTCTCCAAAGCCACCATGAATCTTTTTCAAAGCCGGATACAATACCCGTTTAACGAGTGATGTTTTACCCGATCCGCTGACACCGGTAATGACGGTCATTATTTGTAAAGGGAAAACGACATCCAGATTTTTCAAATTGTTTTCCGAAGCGCCCTTTATTTCTATCGCCTTGGTCCACGATCTTCTTTTTGTAGGAATAGCAATGGACATATTACCGCTCAGGTATTCGGCCGTAAAGCTTTCGGTTGCTTTGTCAAGCTGCAAATGCGTGCCCTGAAATACAACACGACCGCCTTCGGTGCCTGCACCGGGACCTATGTCGATGATTTCATCGGCGGCACGCATAATTTCTTCGTCATGCTCCACCACAATAACCGTATTGCCAAGGTTACGTAAGGATTTAAGAACATGAATGAGACGTTCGGTATCCCTTGGGTGTAGACCGATACTGGGCTCATCCAGTACATACATAGATCCCACCAGGCTGGAGCCAAGTGAGGTGGCCAGGTTGATACGCTGGCTTTCACCACCCGAAAGGCTGTTGGAAAGCCGGTTAAGAGTAAGATAACCAAGACCTACATCACATAAAAACTGAAGCCTGCTGATTATTTCCGTGAGTATGCGACGTGCTATCTGCTCATCGTGCGGAGTAAGCTGTATGGTTTTGAAAAGTTCGAGACTCGTCCGGATTTGCTGCAATACAATATCGGTAATAGATAAGCCTGCAACCTTTACATAATTGGCATCCTTGCGCAGGCGTGTGCCTTTGCATTCGGGACAGGTTGTCTTTCCCCTGTACCTGGAAAGCATCACACGATACTGGATTTTATAACTCTGCTCTTCAATAAATTTGAAAAAAGCATGCAGTCCTCCGAAATGTTTATTCCCGTTCCATACCAATTCGCGTTGTGCTGCCGTCAGTTCGTTCCAGGGTTTATGAACGGGGAAATTGAATTTGTGTGCATGCAGAATCAGTTCCTCTTTCCATTCCCCCATCTTTTCTCCCCTCCAGCAGGCAACGGCATCTTCGTAAATACTCAGACTTTTATCCGGCACCACCAGATCTTCATCAATACCGATTACCGTTCCAAAACCTTCGCAATGTTTGCAGGCGCCGATGGGATTGTTGAAACTGAAAAAATGAAGACTCGGTTCTTCAAAAGTGATATCGTCCAGTTCAAAACGGTTTGAGAAACGGATCATTTCTGGTTTTTCTCCAACCTGTACCATACATTCTCCTCCGCCTTCAAAAAAAGCAGTCTGTATGGAATCCGCCATGCGGTTGTCTTCTTCTTCTTCCGCTTTTTTTACTCGTATGCGATCAATGACAATCAGGATTGCTGTTTTCTCCGAGAATTTTTTGTCCAGGAAATCATCAATCCGTATCACTTCCTGTTTTACAATAATGCGGGTAAACCCCTGGTGCATGAGCAGCTCCAGTTGTTCACGCAAGGTCTTGCCTTCATTACGGGTTAAAGGAGCCAGCAACATCAGCTGGGTGCCCGAAGGGTAGGTGGAGATATGTTCCACCACATCACTTACCGTATCGCGTCGTACAATACGTCCTGAAACAGGTGATATTGTTTTTCCGATACGGGCAAAAAGCAATTTGAGATAATCATATATCTCGGTGGAGGTGCCTACGGTAGACCGTGGGTTACGAGTATTCACCTTTTGTTCTATGGCTACAGCCGGCGAAATACCTTTGATAGAGGTAACAGCCGGCTTTTCTATTTTGCCAAGGAACTGACGGGCATAGGATGACAAGCTCTCTACATAACGGCGCTGGCCTTCGGCAAAGAGGGTATCAAAAGCAAGGGACGACTTTCCCGATCCGCTGAGGCCGGTAATAACCACCAGCTTGTTACGGGGAATAGCCACATCCACATCCTTCAGATTATGGACGCGTGCCCCCTTGATGACAATAAATTTTTTTGTATCGAGGGATTCGAGGGTTCTTTCAGTAATTGGTTCCATTCTTTACAAAACCGGTGACAGTATTAGCACGGGTCTTTATGGGTATTAAACAGATTTCTTTTTGTGTCTTTATCCCGTTTAAAACAACAGGATTCTTCCGGGTGCAAAAGTACTTATAATTCAGGCTTCCTGCCTTGATCGGGCAGAAAAACTAAACAGGGGGATACCTGGATAAAAGGAGTAGGTTAATGACCGATAATCCGTTACTAGCGGGGATAAAAAATATAGGCTTCCAGTAACTCGGTACCGGAGGCAATACCTTTCCAGTACTCCAGATCGCCCTGAATGGGTTTCATATAGCTTCCTTTGGGATAATTCAGCCCAACCAGATAGGTGGTGGCCTCCTGCATGGTTTTAAAAGGATGGAGGTGAATAACGGAGTTGTAATTGGCGCTGTCTTCTCCGTCCAGCTTGACGATATACTGGAATCCTTCCGTTACAATGCGTTCATAATCCGAAAGGGCGAATACTCTGAGTGTTGGGATCATGGCTAGCTTATTAGTAGTGGATGAGAATGTTATGCGATCGTTCACCACAAAGTAGACAAAAAACAAGCGGGGTTCTGACAAGGAGGGATTACTTACAAACGTTTAACGGTTAGCAACCGGAAGTGAAGATATTTTTGGTAGTTACAGATTTTTGCATATATTTGTTAAATAGAGTTGGTATTAATAGTCACTGGTTTTTGTTTTTTCCAATACAAAAGCCGGTTTTTTTAGCACCAAATCTGAAAATGTTGCAATTATAAACCACCAGGAAAAGCACTCATTGCTTACCTGCTAAACAAGAAGGACCATAGAATAAACTCTACTTTTTAATTAAGGCCAATTAAGACTTTAACTAAAAACGGAGGTATTTATGGATATCCAAGCTTGTTCCGACCAGGAGTTAATCATCCAATTTCAACAAGGGAATGAATCAGCCTTAGGTGTGCTGGTAACCCGCTATAAACGTAGGGTATTCTCTTACCTCTACCAGAAAACGAGCGATCGGGAGCTCTCCAACGACCTTTTCCAGGATACGTTTATCAAGGTGATCAATACCTTGAAGAAAGGAACGTATAAAAACGAGGAAAAGTTTTTGCCGTGGGTAACCCGCATTGCTCATAATGTGATGATAGACTATTTCCGCAAGTCGTCACTGATGCCAATGAGCTATGGCCACGACGATTTTGATGTGTTCCGTCAGGTAAAAAAGGAAGAAAGCATTGAACAAAAGATGATGCGCTCCCAAACCAATGATGAGCTGATGCAGCTGATTAAACGCCTGCCCAAAGAACAGAAGCAGGTGCTGGTGATGCGTATATACGGCGATAAGAGCTTTAAAGAGATAGCCGAAAAGATGAATGTGAGTTTAAACACCTCCCTGGGCCGTATGCGTTATGCGCTGCTCAACTTGCGTAAGATGATAGAAGAAAAGCAGCTGGAAATCAGCTAGTTTCATGGAGCCGGTATCCCCGGCTCCTTTTTCACATTTTTTTTGTAATTCTTCCCTCCCGAGAATAATATTCTCTCTTTTCCTGCGTTTTATATTCAAATCACAATCATTACCAGGGTACAAAACCCCTGTCACCAACCAACCCCATCGATGAAGAAAACCTCTACTTACAAAAGTCCGGAAACCTCCTCAGCCTCCCGGGGCGATCTGTTTAATGATGTTCCTTATTCAGGAACAGATGCCGGGTTTGAACCCGATGCACAGGTTATCCAAAACATCCTGAACTACTCTAAAGCCGTGAGTGTAAAAAACTCCAGCTTCCTGAGCGAGATTATCACGCTGAACAACTAAACACCGGATTGTTTTTTGTTATCCTGTTGACGAGTCCGTCTGTACCGGGTAAAAGGCTTGAAAAGTATCTATACCTTTGGGTTCTGATCTGTCATGGCCTTGGAGAAACATCTGTTGTCTAAATCTGCATTTATCCGGGGCCTTCAATGCCATAAATCCCTTTTTCTTTACCGGCATTATCCTCAACTCCGCGATCCCATCCCTGCCGAACGTCAGGCTGTTTTTCAGCGTGGCACCAATATAGGTTTCATGGCCCGTGACCTTTTTCCAGGCGGCACCGATGCCAGTCCTAAAAATGTGCGGCATTATTCCGAGAGTGTGGAAAAAACGAAGCTGCTGATTGATTCAGGAGTGGAAGTTATTTATGAAGCGGCTTTTCAATCCGAACGGGTGCTGGCAGCATTGGATATATTGGTAAAAAAGGATGGGAAGTGGTATGGCTATGAGGTGAAGAGCTCCTCCCGCATCACTCCTTCGCATATTCTGGATGCTTCCCTGCAATATTTTGTGATTACACAAAGCCTGCCACTGGAAGATTTTTTTCTGGTCCATCTGAATACAGATTACCGGCGCAAAGGAGCTATTGAGCCTCATGCGCTTTTTCGTATGATCAGTGTCAGGAATAAAGCGCTGGCCAAACAGGATATGATTGGAGAGCAGATCAACAACCAGAAAGAAGTATTGAATCTGGCTCAGGCTCCCGATATCCCGATAGGAGAACAATGTTTTAGTCCTTATCCCTGCGATTTTATTGGTCATTGCTGGAAAGGAGTTCCGGAAGACTCGGTATTCAACCTGGGGGGTATTCGTAAATCGGAACTGTTTGCCATGTACAATACCGGTATCTGCCGTATTTCGGATATAAAAGAGGAAACAGTTTTTAACGGGGAAGTTCAGATCCAACTGGATGCCTTGCGCAGTCAGAAGCCGTTGATAGACAAAAAGAAGATCAGCGGCTTTCTGTCGGAAATCCAGTATCCTTTGTTTTTTCTTGATTTTGAAACAACCATGCCGGCTGTTCCGCTGTATGAAAATACACATCCATACCAACACCTGCCTTTTCAATACTCTTTGCATTATAAAAAAGATAAGCATTCGGAACTGGAGCATGTAGAGTTTCTGGCCGAGACCCATGTCGATCCACGAAAATCCTTTTTGCTAAGCCTGCTCAAGCATACCGAGGGCTGGGGAGATATCCTGGTATACTATGCCACGTTTGAACGAAGTATTTTGAATGCATTGAAAAAAGATTTTCCGGAATACGGAACCGAGATAGACAAACGTCTGGCACGTATCCGGGATCTGATCATCCCTTTTTCCGATCATATGTATTATGATCCTGCCATGAAAGGCTCGTCGTCTATTAAAAATGTATTGCCTGCATTAGTTCCCGGTTTCTCCTATGACGGACTAAAAATTACCAATGGCAATGTGGCCATGACGGTATACGAACAGTTAAGAAGTGAAAACGATTTGTTTGTTCAGGAAGAAATGAGGGAATCATTGCTGGCTTATTGCAAGATGGATACGCTGGCGATGGTCAAGATTTTTGAAGTGCTCGAAAACGTAGCCGGCTGAATTACCCCCGCAATATTATTTGATAAGGTTACAATGTCCTTCGTAATGATGGCGGTTGCCTTTGAAGTCTTTTAAATCCACCTTCCATACATAGGTATCTATCTGGGCAATGTTTGAACCGCCATTGGCTCTGCCATCCCAGCCCTGATCCCATTTATAGGTTTCGAACATCAGATTGCCCCAGCGGTCGAACATCATCAGATGATAATTATTGACATCGATACCGATTCCGAAAGGCATCCAGACATCATTTTTTCCATCCCCGTTGGGAGTAAATGTATTCGGGGCATAAAAGGTAAAGTCGGGCTCAATACAAATCGGGCTTCGTACCGAATCCTTACAACCATTGGGAGCTGTTACCGTAAGCTGTACCACATAACAACCGGTATCGGGATAAGAATAGTTTGGATTCTCCAGAGTGGAGGAAGCTCCGCTCAGATCGCCAAAACTCCAGAGCCAGCTGATGGCATTGGTACTCTCATCGGTAAAGAAGATAAGCGGATCCACTACAGTAGCCGGATTGGGGCTATCGGTAAATGCTGCTATCGGATCGGGTAATGCATTTATATAGTTGGGTATGGTATGCGAACCTATGCAACCATGTATGTCAGTTACACTATAAGTGATATTATAAGTACCGGCAGTGTAATAACAATGGTGGGCTGAATCGCATCCATTGGCAGTAGCCCCGTCTCCAAATGTCCATACGGCACTGGCACAGGCAGGATTGGATGTTCCGGTAAAGTTGGCACATACCGGTGCACAATGAACAGAATCAACACACGTGAATGACACAATCGGATTGGGGTACAAAGTAACGGTAGCCATAGCCGAATCGGTAGGCGTGCCGCAATTGTCGGAAATAATAACGGTATAGGTAGTTGTCACAGCTGGAGTCGCTATCGGGTTGGGTATATTCGGATTGTTGAGGCCTGTAGCCGGTATCCAATGATAGGAGTAAATACTATCGCCTCCGCTACCGATGGCTTGCAGGGTAGAGGAGATACCGGGACAAACCGTGGCGCCGGCAGTAGTTACTTCCAACGGAGGATTGACATTAATAGTGACTGTTGCAGGCGCTACTACGCATCCATGGGAATCGGTGACCGCTACGGTATAGGTAGTGGTTACGACAGGACATACCGGAGAGGTAACAGGGGTTCCGTTTTGGGTCCACGAATACGTATATCCGGGAGATCCGCCGCTGGCAGCTGCCGTAATGGGAATACATTGTCCTATACATATGCGTGCTGCAGGCATGGCAGTGAGCAGAAGAGGTGTGGGCTGAACAATAGTCACCGTGGCCGAATTGGTACAGCTGGCAGAATCCGTTACTGTGCAGGTATAGGTGCCTGCCGGTAATCCGGTAGCTGCCAGAGATCCTTGTCCACCACCCGGTGCAGGACTCCATACAAACGTATAAGGTTTATAACCTCCCCATGCCGAATCGGTTGCCGTTCCATCGGTTCCGTTAAAACAGGTAACCGGTGTGGAGGTAAGATTGGAAATATTTACACCCGGCAGATTGGGAACGGTATTACTGCTCGAATCACGGCAGCCATGACTGTCCTGAACATAAACGGTGTAGGTACCGGCAAGGATGTTGTTATAAATTGCATTGGTGGATCCCGCACCCGGAGACCATGAATACGTGTAAGCCGTAGTTCCGCCGGTTACTGTTACCGAATCTTTTCCATCGGGCTTATTACAGATACTGGGTTTGTTGCCCATGGTCATTGCCAATGGAGCAGGCTCTGTTACGGTGGTAGTATCGGATGCAATACAACCATGCGCATCGGTGATGCTTACGGTGTAATGCCCGGAACATACATTGTTACAGCTTGCTGCAGTACATCCGCTGCTCCAGGAATAACTGTAAGCTGTAGATCCTCCGTTGGGAATACAAATGAGCTGACCATTGCATTTACCATTACACGTGGCCATTAAGCCGGAAGCGGAAACAGTGAGCAGTGTTGGTTGTGTAATAGGAATGACGGATGAATCTTTACATCCGTTGGCATCGGTAACCATAATAGTATAGCTGCCTGCTGTGAGTGAAGTAGCATTCGGTGTTCCCTGCCCGGCTCCTGGTACAGGTGTCCAGGCATAGGTATAAGTACTTGTTCCTCCGCTGGCGCCAATTCCTGCTGTTCCGTTAGCACCTCCGAAACAACTTACGTTTGTGCTGGAAGGAGTAAGCGTTAAAGCTGTTGGTTGGGTAATGATAATAGTAGAGGATTGTAAACAACCGGTAGCATCGGTAACATTACACGTAAATGTACCAGCGCACATGGATCCGGCAGAAACCGTACCCTGACCGCTCCCCGGTGCCGGGCTCCAGGAATAGGTATAAGGTGCAGTACCACCTGTAACCGAAACAACATCCGATCCGTTGCAGGCACCAAAGCAGGTGACATTAACAGGAGGAGCGGAGGTTACAACCGGCCCGCCGGTGCTGGTTACCGAAGCTGTGGCTGTCATCGTACATCCGCTGGCATCTGTAATGGTACAGGTAAACGTTCCTGCAGTTAAATTACTGGCTGTAGCGGTTGTTTGTGCAGGTGCTGTATTCCAGGAATAGGTATAAGCAGGTGTACCTCCTGAGGCTGTAACGCTTGCCGATCCGTTGTTTGATCCGCAAAGCGCAGGAACTGTTGAGGTGGTTGCCGCCAGAGCAGGTGGTTGAGTAATGGTTACAGTAGAAGTGGTGGTACACGCTTTTGAATCGGTAACGGTGCAGGTATAAGTACCGGCTCCAAGACCTGTTGCTGTAGCAGCTGTTCCGCCTGAAGGACTCCATGAATAGGTATAGGCAGCAGTACCTCCGCTGGCTGTAACAGTTGCCGATCCGTTGGTTCCTCCATTACATACTACATTAACCTGTGAGTTGGTGGTTGCTAAAGGTGTGGGTTGAGTAATAACAACAGTTAGTGTTGTATTGCAACCTGCATTGTCGTTAACTGTACAGGTATAAGTTCCTGCCGCAAGACCGGTAGCTGTTGCTGTTCCCTGTCCTCCTCCCGGAGCAGGCGACCAGGTATAGGTAAAAGGTGCGGTTCCTCCCGTCATGGTAGTAGTAGCGGAACCATTCGTACCTCCGGCACAATTAACATTGGTTCCGGTAATAGCTTCCGTTCCTCCGGTTGTGGGTCTTAACGTAACCGTATCCGATACCGTTACGCAAAAACTGTTTGTTCCTATCTGCACAGTATAAAGACCCGCAGGTAGTCCGCTGGCTGTTGCAGTAGTTTGTCCCGAAGGAGTCCACAGATAAGTATAAGGCCCGGAGCAAAAGGTGGGGGTAACTGTGGCAGAGCCATTGCTTGCACCACAGGTTGGATTGATATGGGTAATATTGGTAGTGCAGGTTTGAGCAGGATATTGTGCAACAAAGCCCACATTTCCGGCCGTTGCACCGCAAACAGAAACAATGCTGTTGTTATAGGCAACTCCATATACGATTCCAGGTAAACCAGTATAAGTATATATAGGATTCAGGTTGGCATCATATACATACATATTGTTTACCCCGCCTACATATAAATATCCGCATTTAAGATCTACGGCCAAACCGGAGTTGAAATTACCTGCCGTGGTATTGCTTCCTCCGGGAATCGTTACCCGTCTTATAAGCGCACCGTTGGTAAGGCTCCGCTGATCAAGGTTTACTCCATCCGATGTATAGAGGTAGGCGCAACTGGCCACAATGCCATTGGTTCCTATTTTCTTGGGTCCCGCTTTGGCGTGGTAGTCAATAAAATTATAATCAATGTGTTTTTGCCAGGAATAAGTTACCGTTGTTCCGGTAATAGCATAACACATCAGATTATCAAACGAACCGTTTGAATAGGTACCCGTGGTTACCGAATTACTGTCCGAAGCCAGGCCATACCAGTTTCCATTGGGAGCAACACAGCTGGCATATATTTCTCCTGTATTGTTGTTGGTGGAAACGGCACCCACAACACCGGTGCCGGGAGTCATCACAGCCACCTGTGTTATGTTTCCGGTAGCTCCCTTAAAACCCGCACCCGATTGTACCAACGTGGCATAGGTACAGGAATAAGCCATGCTGAGTGTTTCAAAAATGGTATTGGCGTTATAAGTATTGTAGAAATAGATTCGTACCCCGGATGTATTAACGCCTACTGCGGCATAGGTAAAGTTATTGGCATTTGTATAAGGCTTTGGAGCGGCCACATACGAGTTACCTGCAGGATCAACAGCCAGATCGCTTTGCCAGGATGAAGATCCGAATTCAGTGAATTGATAGGTCCAGGAGAGTGTGCCCGCAGGGGTGTATTTCTGAACATACATCTCTTTGGTGGTTGCATCCATTCCCAATATATACGCATTATTGGCAGCATCCATTTCCACATCGGCTGGAACATAAGATCCACTTCCTGGAGGCACAACGGGCGTTACCGTCCAGGGGTCAATCACTAAACCGGATACCGCATCGGCTGCATCCATGGTGAAGCGGATTTCATCTTTGCCGGATAAAAGAAAAGCGGATTTTATTTTATTACCCGAAGTGGTGACTGTAACAGGGGCGTGATCCAGAATATCGCCCGTTTCGGTTTTGATATGGAGATTACCTGTTTTATCCAGACGAAGACCTTCCTGTCCCTCATAATGTATGCAGAAGCTGCGGGCATCTGTTCCGGCTTGTACTACAAGCGCATACTTTATTCCCTGCTGAGGATGAAACGTGAATTCTAAGTCTATACCGGGATAAATATTTTTATAGGTCAGCTTTTTAAACCCCTTCATATTGTTAAGCTGGATGCTGTGGTCTTTGGCATCTGAGGAATTAAAAATGAAAGAAGCTTCATCCTGAGCAATTATCTGAGCTTGTTGATTAGATCCGGGCCAGCTAGCCTGCACATAATAAAAGGAAGGAGCCTGAGAAAGACTGCTTTCCGATTCCTCGTCTTCTTCTGATTTAGCAGCTTCCTTTTCCGTTGTTTTAGGAACAGAATAAATGATTCCCTGGGATGTAAAGAAGATCATACTGCCTTCTGTCTTACATACATACTCTACTTTCCAGTTATTGACGGGATTCAGGTATTGTCCTTTGTTTTCTTCAAATACTTTTAACTTGCCGGGTGCAGAATTGAAACCGGCGCTCCAGGATGATGGAGTGGAGGAAATCTGAAAAGGGCTTCCGGCAAACAAATGAATGGATCCCAGGAATAAGAAAAGCAATATGCCATAGCAAGAGAGCTTGCCGCGCAACGAAAGGAAAGAGAAGAATTCTGATGAGTACTTTTTTTCCAAAACTTATCTTGTTACTGGTAAATAACAGCGCAAATGTATCCTGAATCTACCCCCCGGATATATTCAAATCATTAAATCTTTACCGCTAACAGCATATTTTTAAAAAGCTGAATAGCAGGACTCTATAAAATACAAGAAATATTGTGCAGATGAAAAGTGGTTTCAGTTCCCGGTAATAAGGAACTTGATAGGGTGTTCACTTTTACTTGATCAAATATAGCCTATTTTATATAGGTATCTATAATAAGAAGGGAAATAATTGGCTACTTAATGTGTTATTAATGAACAATTTACAATATAGTAACCTATTTCAGGTTTAATGCCTGATTTTCATGTTATTGCTGCTCCTCCTTTTTTCTGATCCGGTCCAGGATTGAAGTGATAAAGGATAGCACAATGCTGAACCCCATAGCAGTCCAGAATCCTTCCACATGAAACCCGTTTACGATTCGGGAAGCCAGGAGGATAATAATTGAATTGATAACCAGCAAAAAGAGTCCGAAAGTGACAATTGTAACAGGTAAAGAAAGCAGGATCATGAGGGGCTTGAGAACGGAGTTCAGAAAAGCAAGGACGAGGGCAACCAATATGGCCGTCCATACACTGTCAATATGAACACCCAGCAAATAAGCCGTCACCAAAATGGAGAGGGTGGAAATAAGGATGCGAAGTATAAAATTCATGCCGCAAAAATAAGAAATAGACCTATAACTTCCACGCTCCCACGAGCGTGGAACTATATCTTACTGATGGATGATGTACTTCACTCCCAGTATAATACCTACTGGCAGCAAACTGAACTGTACATTGGATTGATCCATGGCTACGGTGCTACCCGCGTTGCTGGTAGAGGCGTATTGTAAAGACAGGATAGAGGTACTGGCTTCTAACATCCAGTGTTTATTAAGACAGTAATTGATACCGGGTGTAAATCCGGCCATCACGGTGTTGATATTAACCTGCGGGGAGGCTGTATGGGAAACGGTATTTACATCCGTCTCCGATTCCCATCCGTAACTATAACCAATGCTTATTTGTGCAAAGAGAGCCACTTTTTCACCCATTTTGAAATAACGTCGTAGATAAGGCTGGAATATCAGCGCACTTTGAGTCGATGTGTTTTGATCGGAGAAGACGATAGAATAGGTGGAACTTCTGTTGTAGCTATACCCCAGTCCGGCACCTATCACCCATTTGTCATTCAGAAAATATCCGAAATCAGGTCCTAATAGAAAGCCGGTAGTAGATATCTTGTTTCCCGATGAGTTGGTAGCAGACGAATGCTGATTGTTAAAGGAAACCCCAAGTCCTATATAAGAGGCTCCCTTATCGAATTGAGCTGAAGAAGAAACGGTAAATAGGATGATGCAGGCCAGAAGAGAAAGTGTGTTTTTCATAAATAAAGATTGTAAACATATTGATTCGACATAAAGGTATAACTAATGACGAAGCAGCATACCAGAAAGTTTAAATGGTCAGTGGCCGCTGCAGAATCCCCAGCCCAGGGTCATTCCTCCTATGATATTTACCGGAGAATATAAAAGTGGATTGCTTTTTAAAGAATAGGGTTGAGATACCCCGGGGGTAGCATGCATTTCTGCTTCATACTGTTTATATCCTCCACCGAAGAAAAAATCAAACACCAATCCTTTGCAGGTTTTTCGCAAACGCTGGTATCCGATAATGAGGTTGATATCAAAGTTATCGAATTCAAGATATTCGCCTTTGGTGCTGTATGCGTAGGTCCTGCCAATGCCGCTGGTTGCAACACGAACAAGCGGAGCCGCATACCATCCTCTTGGAGCTTGTTTTCTTTTGGTGTTACGGTATATTTTCCAGGCGAATTGGAGAGCCGTACCCTTTACCGATACACCTGTTCCATAAGGTGCTGGCATGCTGTAACGCTCATACAAATTAAAAAAAGCCCCTTTGCCTACAACAGCAATACCTACCTGTATAGATTGACGATGAGAAATGGGTGTTTCATATATAATTCCGTAAGAACCGGAATAAACGGGAATAGGCCCCGACGCCATTGCTGCCGGGTTTAATTTAAAAATCCTGCATATAGGATCAGGCAGAGGCTTGTCTTGTTTACAAGTATCAGATATCTGTGCCGAGGAACAGAGGGAGGAAACGATCAGCGATGAAACGAAACCGTATTTTCCGAGCATGTATCAGAGTATGTATCTCGCAGCAGGAGCTATATCCTGACCGGAGAACTCCCCGCGAAGATACTTGAAATAACCGGCTACGGCAATCATGGCGGCATTATCGGTACAATACTCCATTTTGGGGATAGAGAGCGTCCAGCCCCTTTTTGCCGCTTCTTCCTGGAGTGTTTTCCTTAATCCTGAATTGGCCGAAACGCCTCCTGAAATAGCAATATTGCGAATTCCTGTTTGTTCCGTTGCCTTAATCAGTTTGGCCAGTAAAATCTGAATAATTGTTTCCTGAATAGAGGCGCAGAGATCCTGTTTATGCTCTTCAACAAAATTCTTGTTTATTTTCGATTGACTTTCTATAAAGTAAAGAAACGCTGTTTTTAAGCCGCTAAAGCTGAATGAAAGGCCCGGCATATGAGGATGAGGAAATGAAAAGGCATGCGGGTTGCCTTCTTTGGCAAATTTATCAACCAACGGGCCTCCGGGATAAGGAAGTCCCATAATTTTTGCCGCTTTATCAAACGCTTCTCCGGCTGCATCATCGTTTGTTTCTCCGATAATTTCCATGATGTCGTAATCCTTCATCAGGACAAGCTGGGTATGCCCTCCTGAAACAGTAAGACACAAAAGCGGAAAGGAAGGAACGGGTTTTTCATCCGTTTCAATAAAATGCGCCAGAATATGAGCCCGGAGGTGGTTTATTTCAATTAAAGGCAGCTGTAAGCCCAGGGCAAAAGCCTTTGCAAAAGAGCCTCCCACAAGTAAAGAACCCATTAATCCAGGTCCCCGCGTAAAAGCCACCGCATTCAGCTCATTTTTGTTAATTCCAGCCTTTTTTAAGGCTGCATCAATAACTGGCACGATATTTTGTTGATGTGCACGGGAGGCCAGTTCGGGTACAACACCTCCATAGAGGCTATGTATTTCCTGTCCCGCAGTAATATTTGATAAAATCCGGCAATCTGCACTTACAGCAGCAGCCGTATCATCACAGGATGATTCAATTCCCAGAATATAAATAGGTCTCCCGCTCATATTTCGTAAATTTGTGTATTGAATTTCAATTCAATAGGCTGACAAAGAATATAAAAAGCAAAAGTATCAAAAAGCTAGGTAAAATACTGCTGTATATCCTGGGAGTAATCATCATATTGATGATTTCTTCCTATGCTTTGCTGCGGTCTCCCCGTGTTCAGACCTGGCTGGTTAAAAAAGTCACCGCAAGCCTTTCCGAAAAGCTGAAAACAAAGGTTGAAATAAAGGGTGTGGATTTCGAATTCGTTAAAACACTTGTCCTGGAAGGTATTTTTATCGGTGATCAACATCAGGATACGGTATTGTATGCACAAAAATTAAAAATTGATATCGGTTTCTTCGGTATAGGAGATGAATGGCTGGTGATCGATAATATGAGTCTGGTGAACCCTCATCTGAAAATGAAAAAGTATAAAGGGGAGCATGACATGGCTTATACTTTTTTGATTGATGCCCTGGATAGCGGCCCGGACAAACCCCAAAAAAAATCATCGGGTCATTGGAGACTGGATCTGAATTCGGTAGAGGTGACCAATATGGAATTCGTTTATGACTTTAAGCAGAATACGGATACGGCCTGGGGTGTTAACCTGAGGAATATACGGGCCAGCAGTGTCAATGCGCGTATTACCGGTATTAAGCTGCACGGTGACACCATCCATGCAGAAATCGCCTATCTCAGCGCCCGCGAACGAAGTGGCTTTTTGCTCAGCAGTCTTTCTGCCGTAGTAGAACTCAGTAACCGGTGTGCTCAATTCAATGAGCTGCGTATTGTCACCCCACGAAGTAATTTATATGCCGATATGCTTTTTACATTTCACGATCCCCATGATCTGGAAAACATAGAAGATAGTGTTGGTATGAATGCAACCTTTAAATCTTCCGTTATTGAAATGGGAGATATCGCTTATTTTGCAAGGGATCTGCGGGGTATACATCAGCAGCTGGAGCTAAAAGGTGGAACGGTAACTGGCCGGGTAAACAATCTGGTAGGGAAAAATCTGAATATTGGGTTTGGTAAACTCTCACGTTTTATCGGTGATGTAAGCTTTAAGGGACTCCCCGATATTACACACACTTACATAACACTGAAAGCAAAAGATGTGTTGACAGACAAAGCCGATTTGGAAAAAATCTCCATTCCTCCATTCCTTTCCGGAGCCAAGCTCATCTTGCCGGATAATATAGCTACACTGGGTACCATCCGTTTTCATGGAACAATGGAAGGGTACCTGGATGAATTCGTTGCTTTCGGGGAGTTTAATACCAGCATTGGTTCCGTATCATCCGATATTACGCTGAAGAAAAATGCGGATAATCGTATTTCATATCTCGGTAAACTGAATGTAAAGGATTTTAATGCAGGACAGTTTTTTTCCCTGCCCGGATTTGGCCGTCTATCAGTAAGCGGAGAGTTTAAAGGAGATGATATACGGGATGGACAGGCAGAAATTTCGTTAAAGGATGGAGTGGCACAATATCTGGAACTGAATGACTATGTGTACAAAAATATTCGTTTTGATGGAACCTTTTCCAGACAGGAGTTAAAAGGAGGTTTGAGTATTGAGGATGAAAATATTAATCTCCGTTATAAAGGAGATATAGATTTTAATGGCAAGTTGCCGGTATTTAACTTTACTGCGGAGGTAAGAGATGCAAACCTGGCAGCTCTTCATTTTTATCATGGGGGACAGAATGCGGTACTCAGTGCTACCTGTGATGTAAACCTTACGGGTGATAATCTGGATAATTTCATTGGCGGAATAAGCCTGCAGAAAGTAAATTATGTTCAGGATCAGCATCAGGCGTTTTTACCCGAGGTGACAATATTTTCGAGTGGTTCGGCAGGCAATAAGGTTTTATCGCTTAACTCTGATTATGTGGATGCAACCGTTTCGGGTCAGTTTACATTGATGGATATCACCTCCTATACAAAAAGACTTTTGGGAGCTTATCTTCCCGCTTATTTTCAGGAGCCCCAGCCGGATAAGAAAGACAAGAAAAGTAAAAGAAGTGTACAGAGCCCCGAAGATTTCAGCTTTAATGTGGTATTGAAAAATACCGACATGATTAGCACCCTCTTCTTTCCTGAAATCAGTGCTGCACACAATACCAGTATAAATGGAAGTCTGCATTCGGCCACTTCCAGCTTAAAACTGGATGCCGCATCCAAAGCCCTTCGTATACATCAGGCTACTTTTGAAGACTGGAGTTTGCATGCCGGAAATAACAGCGCCAAACAAATGGTTGTAACTACCGAAAGCTCCCGTATCTGGTTGAGTGATAGTGTAGGGGTGGATCAGTTTTCACTTCAAACCAACGGATCGGCCGACTCGGTTCGTTTTAATATGAATTGGGAAAATGAAACAAAGAAAAAGTATTCCGGTAATATCATGGCCTACCTGAATGTTCTTTCTCCGGAAGCCGCCATTCTGCATCTTTCTTCTGCAAAAATATTTTTAGAGGATTCGTTATGGAAAGAAACCGGCAGAAATATTGTTCTGTTCGATTCAGGTAAAGTTATTTTCCATGATTTTGGTTTTGCAAGCGGTATGCAGTCCGTTCAGCTGGATGGAAGAGCCACGGAAGATAAAAATGATTTTTTGAGTATTGGCCTCAGCCATTTCAATCTGGCTAACCTGAATCCGATGCTTCATAACACCGGGGTTTCTTTAAAAGGAATTACCGAAGGCAAGATTTCGATTTCGGATGTTTGGCATAGTTTTGTTTTTACCAGCTCCTATTCTTTTAGCGGGTTACAAGTAAATAATGATACAATCGGGAACGGAAGTCTCGAATCGGTATGGGACAAAAAGAAGGAAGCATTATACCTCCATGGTAATTTTAGTCAGGGCCTTATTCCTGATATGTTGTTTTCCGGATACTATTACCCCGGACGAAAAGAAAACAATCTGGATTTTGAACTGGATCTGAACAGGATGAGCTTTTCGCTTTTCAAACCGTATGTAAAGGATTATTGCAAAAATTTTGAGGGACATTTTTCCGGAACCATGAACCTGAGAGGTTCCTGGAGCAAACCGGCTCTTACAGGAAGTATTATTGCAGACGGCACCAAGGTTACCTTGTCATACCTCAATACCAATTACCACTTTAAGGATCAGCTTATCACCATTGAGGATAATGCATTCCTCCTCTCCGATTTCGTCATCCTGGATGAGTATGGCAATCAGGCTATAGTTAAAAACGGTCGTCTTAGTCACGATCATTTTACAAATTTCGCTCTTCGTTTTCCTATTGAAACAAATACATTCCTTTGCCTCAATACCACAGAGAATGACAATCCGGATTATTATGGAACAGCCTTTGTGTCGGGACCGATTTCCATTAGTGGGACAGTGGATAATCTGCTTATTGAAGCCAGTGTAAAGACCGAGAAATTATTTGATAAAAAGGCAAACCGTACCCGGTTTACCAATTTATTTATTCCTCTGGAAAGCACACAAGAAGTCTCCACAAATAATTTTATACGATTTGTAAATAAAGACTCCGTTAAAACGAAAAACATTTATCAGGTTAATCTGAATGGGATCAGTCTGAATTTTAGTCTCGAGATGACTCCGGATGCAAACATTCAGCTCATTTTTGATCAGAAAGTAGGGGATGTGATTAAGGCAAAAGGTGCCGGAAATGTGCAGATGAATATTAATACCCTTGGTAAGTTTTCTATGTTGGGCGATTATACGATTGAAAGCGGAGAGTACCTGTTTACATTGAAAAATCTGATTAACAAAAAATTTAAGATTGAAAAAGGAGGAAGCATCAGCTGGTCGGGTGAACCCAAAGATGCTACTGTTAATCTTAAAGCCGATTACCAGGTGAGGGCAAGCTTAAAACCGGTTGTGCAAACCGATACCAGTGGCAGAAGATATCCTGTTGATTGTATTATGGGACTTACCGGAAGCCTGCTTCAGCCGAATATTAATTTTGATATTGATCTGCCTACCGTAGATGAAACAACCCGCCAGGAAGTAAAACGGAATATAAATAATGAGCAGGAGGTAAATCGTCAGGTGCTTGCTTTATTGGTGCTTAACAATTTCGTGGCTCCACTGGGATTTGATGCTCAAAACTCAGGGGCCACTGCTGTGAATGCAACTACCAGTGAATTGCTTTCCAATCAATTAAGCAATTGGCTTTCTCAGATAAGCAATGATTTTGATTTGAGGGTAAAATACAGACCCGGTGATCAGGTTAACAGAGATGAAATGGAGTTGGCTCTTTCTACGCAGGTGCTGAATGACCGGCTTTCGGTAGATGGATCGGTCATAAGCGGATCGACCCAGAAAAGCACCACCAACAACTTGGTTGGTGACCTTAACGTAGAGTACAAGCTTACCAAGAACGGAAAGCTGAGACTAAAAGCATATAATAAAACAAATGATAATACCGTTCTGAATGCTGATGCGCCGTACTCACAAGGAGCAGGGCTCTCTTATAAGGAGGAGTTCAATACAATGGGTGAATTAGTAAGGCGATACAAGGAGAAAATCCGGAAAATGCTTAAGAGCAATAACGTTGCCCCTGCAGAGCATCCGCCCACCAATTAGTAAGTCGTTAAGCTTATTCAGTCTTTGAATTTCAAAGAGTGTCCCATCTTATCCCGTTTGGTAGTCAGGTAAGTAAGGTTGTGTTTATTAGGCGTGATTTCTATCGGCAAAGTATCTATGATTTCAAGACCATATCCAAGTAGTCCGGCTCTTTTTTTAGGATTGTTGCTTAATAGACGAATCTTGGAAACCTTCAGATCGCGTAGTATTTGAGCTCCAACGCCATAATCCCGTTCATCCATTTTAAAGCCCAGTTCAATATTGGCTTCTACGGTATCCATTCCTTCTTCCTGCAATTTATAGGCTCTCAGTTTATTCAATAAGCCAATACCGCGCCCTTCCTGATTCATATATACCAATACACCCTTGCCTGCCTTTTCAATCATTTCCATGGAAGCATGTAATTGCTGTCCGCAATCGCAACGGCACGAACCAAAGATATCGCCTGTAAGACAAGAAGAGTGTACTCTGACCAGGATGGGCTCTTCTTTTTTCCATTCTCCTTTAATAAGGGCAAGATGTTCCTGGTCTGTGGTTGTTTGGCGATAAGCTACCAGTTTAAAATCGCCCCAGGCAGTGGGCATATTTACTTCTACCTCTCTTTGAATAATGGTTTCGGTTTGCAGACGGTATTCGATCAGGTCTTTAATCGAAACAATCTTCAGATTAAATTTCTTTGCAATCTCCAATAGCTCCGGAAGACGGGCCATAGTACCATCTTCGTTCATGATTTCGACCAGTGCACCTACCGGTTCAAAACCTGCAAGCCGGCTGAAATCAATGGTAGCTTCAGTATGTCCTGTCCTTCTTAATACGCCCCCTTTTTTTGCTTTCAGCGGAAAGATATGGCCGGGTTTTCCGAATTCATCAGGACGGATAGTCGGATCAATAAGAGCTTGAATAGTCTTGGACCGATCGCTGGCAGAGATGCCTGTGGTACAACCATGGCCCAGAAGATCGATAGATACTGTAAAGGGGGTGGTATGGACAGAAGTATTATTACTGACCATCAATTCCAACCCTAACTCTTCGGCCCGGTCTTCAACAATAGGTGCACAGATCAAACCGCGACCATGTGTAGCCATAAAGTTGATCACCTCCGGAGTAACATTCCGGGCAGCAGTAATAAAATCCCCTTCGTTCTCCCGATCTTCATCATCTACTACAATAATGACCTTCCCTTCACGGATAGCCTGTATGGCTTCTTCTATAGTATTCAGAATTAGTTGCATTTTGTTGAATTTCTGGGTACAAAGGTAATGAAAAACGCGGTATCCTTTCTTGTGCGCCACTTCTGAACATTTCGTAAACTTGCAGCTCAAATAACGCCCCCTTGAAACTATTTCCGAACCTTGTACATGCTATTATCCGCTCCCTCGGGGAGATTTTTGACGAGAAAAAATATGCTGATAAAGTAATAGAACGCTGTCTTAAATCCAATCCAAGATGGGGGGCCAGAGACAGACGTTTTATTGCAGAAACAACCTATGAGATAGTACGTTGGTGGAGATTGCTGAAAGATGTAAGCGGAGCCCCGGAAGGAGATCACTGGAGGGTATTCGGAGCATGGTGTATATTGCAGGGAGGGGAACTCCCGGCATGGAAAGAGTTTCAATCCCTCCGGCCAGAGCATATTAAAAGACTGTATAAAGAAGTTCAATCGAAAAGAGCTATCCGCGAGTCTATTCCTGATTGGCTGGATGCCCTGGGAGAAAAGGAATTGGGTTCGAAATGGGATAAAGAACTGGCATCCTTAAACCTGCAGGCGGAGGTTGTATTAAGAACCAATACCCTAAGAACCAACAGGGAAAGCCTGATACGCCTGCTCCATTCCAGAGAGGTGGAAACATACCCGGTACCAGGCCTTGATGAGGCTCTTGTGCTTGAAAGACGCCAGAATATTTTTAAGGTGCCGGAGTTTAAGCTGGGTTATTTTGAGGTACAGGATGCTTCTTCACAGATGGTGGGCCCTTTCCTGGATCTTAAACCCGGTATGAAGGCCATTGATGCATGTGCCGGAGCAGGAGGGAAGACTCTTCACATGGCAGCACGAATGGAAAATAAAGGCAAAATTGTTGCGCTTGATGTGGAACAATGGAAGCTGGATGAACTCACGAAAAGGGCCAGAAGGGCCGGAGCTTATAATATTGAAACAAGGCTGGTTGATAGCCCCAAAGTGATTAAGAAGCTGGAAGCCTCTGCCGACCGATTATTGCTGGATGTGCCCTGCTCCGGGCTGGGTGTGCTGAGACGAAACCCCGATACGAAATGGAAACTGAGTTCTCAACGCCTGGAAGAATTGGGCAAAATACAATCTGATATCCTGCGCGACTATGCCATCATGCTTAAATCGGATGGTGTTATGGTTTATTCCACATGCAGTATTTTGCCGTCTGAAAACTCGGATCGTGTTAAAAAGTTTATTGATGAGCAGGAAGGGAATTTTGAGTTGGTAAGGGAGAAAATCGTTCTTCCTTCCGGTGGCTCTGATGGATTTTATATGGCCGCATTGCAGAAAAAAACCATAAAAGGTTGACCCGAGTATTCTATGCCATATATTTGTAACGTTCCTCAAAAGCATTAAATGGATATAGTTGTTTCCAATATTGCCGAAATGTCTTTTTCCGAAGGGATACTGTATACGCGTTTGCTGGAAGGGAAAGAAATTGATCTGCCCAATGCCCTGGAGAATTTCGAAAAGTCCAAAACACTCACAAAAGGCCGGAGGTTTGCTACGCTTACCGATGCAAGGGCAACTGTGACGATAACCAAAGAGGCAATGGCTTTTGGTTCGGGAAAGGAAGCGAATGAAAACTTAATCGCACAAGCAATTTTAATTCAGTCTCTTGCCAACCGGATCGTTGGTAATTTTATGATTAAATTCCATAAGCCCCTGGCACCAACACGTTTGTTTTCAAATAGGGATGAAGCCATATCATGGCTCCGTGAACGGATGAAAGAAGATGAGGAATCCGGAGTAAAGACAGAAAGCCCGCCATCCCGTTAATTTGCAAAGATCATTTCCCGGCTTTGTACTTTTTTCCCATCAATAACAAGCGAATAAAAATAAACCCCTCCGGCAGCAACACCTCTCTGAAAGAGTACTTCATTCATACCCTTTTCCAATTTAACAGGCATGGGTTTAAACTGACGCCCCTTTTCATCCGTAACGGTGATAAATGCGTCATGATACGCCAAAGGTTCGTTGACCAATACAGTGATATAAGTAGATTCATCAAAAGGATTCGGTTTGTTCTGCAGCAACTCCAGCTTTTTCGATATGCCCGATAATTCATTTACCGAGGTAACTGTTGCCGTATACTCTGTTGAAGGAAGGCTTTCTATTCCGTTACTGTCTACCGACATCACACTTACATCATACACCGCCGGAGTTAGACCCTTTAATGTGTCGATGAGTTTTCCGGTCATCGTATAAACAGAATCCCAGTCGTTGGTTGTAGTACGCAAACCGATCCGGTACGAGTGATACCCTGTCTGTTGGGTAATTTGAATCCGCAAGGTATTTACGGTTGGTGCGCTTAGCAGCATATCAGGCTGTTTAGGACCAATGCCCAGCATAGCTGCAACATTTCCATTGATGACAGCATTCCGCCCCAGATAAGGAAAGTTGACAAAGAAACTGTCTATGATCCCATTGTGAAGCTTGCTGGCACCCAATGTATCACGAACAGAATGCTGACGATCGGTATAGGTTGGACTTGTTACATTCGCATTCCCATCTTCATTGGCAGAGGTGAACCGTACAGCGGTATAATTCAATGTCCGGAAAGGAATATGATCTCCACCACGTCCGGTGCGGTCTTCAGGACTCATAATTTGAATGTTTACCGGAATGCTTACACGGGAGTATAATTGATCCTTGTATTCCAGTTTAACAAAACGTGCCAGCCCTTTATATGGAGAGTTAAAAGATCCGTAAGAAAAAATCCGCACATCGGTACTGTCCAGATTTCCCGGACCCGGGCAACTGGGAGGGGAGGAGGTATTACCACAAATAATACCCCCGATTACATCATTGTTCAGAACGGCTTTGATCTTGATTCCCTTTTGCTGTGCATACATGGCAAATGCCTGTGCACCATAAAGTCCTTGCTCTTCACCCGTAGTTATCATAAATACAAGGGTATGATGAAAGCTATATTGGCTCATCACCCGCGCCAGTTCCATAACAAGCGCAGTGCCGCTGGCATTGTCTTCCACACCATTGGCCTTACATGCCGTATCACATACCCCTTCGCAACGGCTGTCGAGGTGACCTTCTATGATAACAATGGATTTGTCGGTGGTGTCGCCTCCGGGTAATATAGCCAGTGTATTACGGTGTTGTCCGATGCCACAAATGGACTGATCAAACTGAAGATAGGAAATAAGCAGGCGGTTGTGATTGGTGGAACTGTATTGTTGTAAACAGGAATATACCCATCGTCTGGCGGCACCGATCCCATTTTGAGAAGAGACTGTATCGGAGCCTGTATTGTGATTATGAAAAGAAGCGATGTGTATAATGTTTTTCTTTAAGGTGTCTGGCGATATACCCTTTAGTATTCCGATAGAAAGTGTGTCGGGAAGATAAAGCTGTGTTGAACCGGGGTAACTAGCAGGATTATATTGACCCAGCATTACCTGCTCAGCAGCAGGGTTCGTGCACTGAATATTGGTTTGCGAAAGGGAGGTGAATGCCAATCCACTGAAAAGAATAAAGAACAGACGGTGTTTCATGGCGCTTAGTTTTAAGCTAATGTATCTTTTATTTACCGTAAAAGCAATCACCCGGAAACAACAAAGGGTCAGCATGCTGACCCTTTGAAAGATAATGTGTTGTTATTAATCAGAGGTGGATAACCTCTCCGTATGCAGCAGCTGCGGCTTCCATAATAGCTTCGCTCATGGTCGGGTGCGGATGCACGGCTTTAATGATTTCATGTCCGGTACATTCCAGTTTACGGGCTACCACCACTTCGGCAATCATTTCCGTAACATTGGCGCCAATCATATGGGCACCCAGAAACTCTCCGTACTTGGCATCAAAAATCACTT
Source organism: Bacteroidota bacterium (assembly GCA_013288325.1). GTDB lineage: Bacteria > Bacteroidota > Bacteroidia > Palsa-965 > Palsa-965 > Palsa-965. The sequence continues at coordinate 59,253 of JABDCB010000004.1, read as the reverse complement.
TTACAAACCCATCCTTGGCACCGGCAGCACTTGCTTTTCCGGAAGCGGAGAAGGGGAATTTTCCTACTTTGATATCATATCCTTTTTCTTTGGCAGCCTTTTCGGTATAACCTACTGATGCAATTTCAGGAGAGCAATAGGTGCAACCCGGTATGTTGTTATAATCAAGCGGTTCCGGTTGTTGTCCAGCAATTTTTTCAACACAAATGATACCTTCAGCAGATGCTACGTGAGCCAATGCCTGTCCTCCAACACAATCTCCGATAGCATAATACCCCGGAATATTGGTTTGATAAAAAGGATTGGTCAGAATTTTTCCTTTGTCTGTTGCAATCCCTACTTCTTCCAACCCCATACCTTCCAGATTGGCCTGAATACCTACGGCAGAAAGAACAATATCAGCTTCCAGCGTTTCTTCTCCTTTGGGTGTCTTTACTTTTATTTTACAACCGGTTCCTGTTGTGTCAACTGCTTCTACAGAAGAGGAGGTCATTATTTTGATACCGGCTTTTTTGAACGAACGTTCAAGTTGTTTGCTTACTTCTTCATCTTCCACCGGAACTACATTAGGCAGAAATTCAACAATTGTTACGGAAGTACCCAGGGTGGCATAGAAGTATGCAAACTCTACCCCGATGGCTCCGGATCCTACTACCACCATTGATTTCGGTTGTTTTGGAAGCACCATGGCTTCGCGGTAACCGATTATTTTTTTGCCATCTTGTTTCAGATTGGGTAGCTGACGGGAGCGGGCACCTACAGCCACTATTATATTTTTAGCGTCGTAGACGGTGCTTTTTCCATCTGCCGCTTTTACTTCCACTTTTTTTCCAGGTTTTACGGTACCAAAACCGGCAATGACATCAATCTTATTCTTTTTAAGCAAAAACTGAATGCCTTTGCTCATGCCATCAGCCACATCCCTGGATCGTTTTACAACAGCAGGAAAGTCAGCCTCTCCGGGAGCCACCTTGATTCCATAGTCGGCAGCATGCTTCAGGTATTCAAATACTTGTGCGCTTTTGAGTAGTGCCTTGGTGGGTATACATCCCCAGTTCAGACAAATGCCTCCCAGCTCTGCTTTTTCCACCACAGCGGTTTTTAACCCCAGCTGGGATGCACGGATAGCCGCAACATAGCCTCCCGGGCCACTGCCAATTACAATTAAATCATAGCTCATAGAATTCCGGTTTTAAATGACTCTTTTCATAGGTGAAAATCCACGCGAATATAAAGAAAAATAGAAATGGCTGTGCCAACAACCTGGCAGGTTTATATCATCTTCCGGATAGCCTTGATGATTCCTCCCAATACACTCTTTTTTCCAAGAATACCTTTCCATCCGTCTATCACACATAAGCCACCCGGAATGCAAAAAACGGCATAAACAGGGTGAAGGGGGCCGATAAAGATATATCCCAATATCAGCAAAGCTTCCATAAAGCCAATGAACATCTCCAAACCAAAAATAAGTTGCAGGATCTGACCAGGCACCGTGCCTCCCTTTTTTGAGTTTTGAATGTGATAAACGCTGTTCCAGTCGTAATGAAACCGGCTTATATCCTCTTTTCTCGATTTCCAGCTTTTATATTGATTGTCATATAAAAGTCTTTTGCCTTCATCAGAGAGAACGGTGTATGCCTCGTTCAGGAGAATAAAATAGGCATTCGCCTGTTCACTGCCATTCAGGTCAGGATGATAAACTTTGGCGAGTTGACGGTATGCTTTATGTATACTTTCTACATCCGCACCGGGTTCCAGCCCCAATATTTTGTAGTAATCCTGCATGTTATGGATGAAGATAGTAGTTTTTCAGCAGAATTTATGAAATTTACCCGGTCTTGACGTCCTTCCTGAAAGGGACCAGAGCCAATCCACTTCCATGACGTATCGCTTAACGTTTTTGTGTTTCTTAGTGAGTTTGTTTTTATGCCGGATTCTGCCGGCTCAGCAAACGATGACCCTTACCGGACGTGTTCTGAATGCAGAAACAGGTGCCGGAATAGACGGGGTGGTTATCAATGTAAAAGGTACCCGTCAGGTAACACAATCAGGGTATGGAGGACATTATTTTTTGACATTGGGAGGAGAAGGCGGAGGTGCTATTGAGTTTCGTCTGCTTGGTTTTGAAACGGTAGAAATGAGGCCCAGCACTGCAAAAGCAACCACCTCCAAAGATACCCTGTTGATGGATGTGATGTTAAAACCAAAACCCATTACAACCCCCACAGCGGTTATCTATGCTCAAAAGGTAGATACTGTTTTTGGCAATATGGCTTATTTTGTGGAGGATTTCCAGTTTTGCGGAGATCGTTTTATCCTCCTCACTTTTGAAAACAGTCTTAAAAAAGCACAGGTTAAACTGGTAACCCAGGATCAGCATGTAATTTCAAGTGCCGATATACCCGATGAAGCGGTAGAATTATTCAAGGATTTTCAGGGTTATATCAATGTGATAGGCAAGGAAAAAATATTTCGTATCCTGATCCGGCAGGACCATCTGGTTCTTGCATCCTTGCCGGTTAAACAATTCCAGTCTGAAATAATGCCCTGTGCGGATACCATTCCGGGTAATATTCTGTTTAGCAATTATTACAAGGATTACCCTGCTTTCAGCTGGTTTAAATATCATGTCAGCGATACCAGTGTTCAGAAACTGAAATATATAAAGGATAAAGACCTGCTGGAGATGTATGAGGAGGAGTTCGATTTTCTGAAACCGGCCGATCGGCTTGCAGCCCGTAAAATGGAAATCAGTTCAGGTATTGACAAAAGAATTATTGCAGCACATATGACCGGATTTGCAAAAGGCATTCACTATACCCCCCTTTATGCACCCTTGTTTGTAGCCAGAGATACGGCATACGTATTTGATCATTATACCGATCGTTTGTTCCGGTTTGAAAAAACAGGAACACTCATCGATTCCATCCCCATTACATACCATCATCCGAAAGATTGGAGAGAATGGAAACATAAGCTTATTCAGGATCAAACTACCCGGAAGGTGTATGCGCTGCTCCAGAAAAACGGATACTATCTTATTAAACATATTAATCTGCAAACCGGAAAAACCGATGCGGGATACAGACTTAAATATCCTTATGTAAGCCGGATAAAAGCGGAAAATGGTTTTGTCTATTATGTTTATCGCCCTTTTGAGTCGGGACAGACAAAGTTTCTTTATCGGGAAAAACTCAGCGAGTAAAGCGCTCCGCATTTTACATCCTTCCTCTTTCCCAAAAAAGTAAGTATATTTACTTGATATAAAGCAGATCGTCAAAACAGACTGAATAGCTTTGCTCTTCTTGTCTTCAACCTATAAACCCGCACATGTCACCAGCCTGGAAAGAAACAAATAAGCATTTGGAGAAAGAGTTCGTTTTTAGCGATTTCATTGCCGCTTTTGCATTTATGACCCAGGTGGCATTGATAGCTGAAAAGATGAACCATCATCCGGAATGGACAAACGTATATAATAAGGTACATATCTCCCTCAGCACGCATGATGCGGGTAATACAGTGACTGATAAAGACAGGAAACTGGCTGCGGCCATTGATAAGCTGATGAAATGAAAATGAGGGTTGGCTTAGGATTTCTGCTCTTTTTTTGTCTTTCCAAATTGGTACTGACGGCTCAGGATACAAAACTGAGTGCATTGGATAATCTCAAGGCCGAAATGTATCGTCTTCAGGACGATCCCGATTTTCAGCATGCGATATGGGGTTTTTGCGTGCTGGATGTGAAGAAAGATTCGGTGGTTGCCGAATACAATAGTGGCGTGGGACTGGTTCCTGCCAGCTCCTTAAAAGTGGTTACTACTGCCGCTGCCTTATCCATCCTGGGAGAAAATTATCGCTTCGAAACAAAAATTCAATACGACGGAGTATTCGATACGATCAACGGGGTTATCTATGGCAATCTGTATATCAAAGGTAATGGAGATCCTACCCTGGGTTCTAAATATTTTTTGAAAGAGAAGGACACCGTTGCTGTAGCCTGGAAATGGGCCAGAGAACTTCAATCCAAAGGCATCCATAAGATAGAAGGCTCTGTTATTGCCGATCCGTTAATTTATGACTCCAACACCATACCGGAAACGTGGATATGGGGCGATCTTGGAAATTATTACGGAGCGGGAGCAGGAGGACTGAATTACAGAGATAACCTATACAGTGTCTTTTTTCAAAGCGGCAATGACGGTGATTCGGTAAAGATTACAAAAATGAATCCCTCCATCCCCAGACTTCGGTTATATAACTACGTAAAAGCAGCCGGCACAAAAGACAATGCATACATATACGGTGCGCCGTATGATGATTTTCATTTTGTAACCGGCTCAATCCCCGCCCATCGAAACGATTTTCAGGTGGATGGAGCCATGCCCGATCCGGCATATTACTGCGCCTATGAAGTGGATTCCGTTTTGAGACGAAACGGCATTCAGATCCTGGGAAAGCCCTGTAACCTGAGAGATCTCCGGCTCGGTAATAAAGACGAGAAAAAGCACCGCACGGTTATTTTTTCAGAATATTCACCCCGCTTAGCGGATATTGTTTGGTGGACAAACAAGAAAAGTGTGAATCTGTTTGCTGAATCCATCATGAAGATACTGGCCGTCAGACGTACAGGATATGGTTCGGAGGGAGCCGGTACCGATGCCATTGTTTCGTTTTGGAATGGCAAAGGAGTTGATTTGAAAGGGTTTTATATGAATGACGGCTGCGGCTTGTCGCGATGGAACTCAATTACTCCCCGTCAGTTTACCAGTATTTTAAGGGTGATAAGCAAAGATCCTTCTTTCAAAGCTTTTTACAAATCTCTTCCGGAATACAATTCAACCATGGTAGCCAAAGGAGGTTATATAACACGGGTGAGAAGTTATACCGGTTATGCAACGAAAAAGAACGGAGACCTGCTGGCATTTTCGCTCATCGCCAATAATTACGATGGCTCTCCGGTGGATGCGAAGAAAAAACTGGAAAAATTACTTGATCTTATTGCCTTGATGGAGTAAGTGATCAGTGATTCCAAAACCCTTTCTGCCACAGTGCGCACAGATCCATGGTAATTGCAACACTATAGTGGATAAGTACCCCCAGAAACACGGAGCGGCTTTTTAAACTCAGTATGCCCAGCACAATCCCCGCAATGATGGCTGCCAGTGTTTCCGGCAAAGGCTTTCCGAAATGAATCATACAGTACGGAATGGTCATGACAAAAATACTGTAAAAGCCAAAGCGATTTTTTAATCCATGTAACAGGAAACCGCGGAAAAAGAATTCAAGCGAAAAAAATTGTAAAAAGTACAGCCCTTCCCAGATTATAAAATCGGGTATTAAAGACTCTCCCGGTTTCAGCTCATAGAAAGGATAACGTGCCTGAAAACTCTTGGTGCCCGAAAAAAAGAGTACGAGGGGAATCATCACTGCCAGCATGAGTATATAGATGCGAATATCCTTAAAAGCCCCCCTCAGCCGAAGTCCGTATTCGCTCAGCTTCTCCTTAAATACAAAACGTATTACCGCAATGGGAACCAACAGGTAGAAAAAGACAATTAATCCCGCCCACCAGGCCAGTCGCCATAATTGTGCATGAACAGAATGATGAAGCCTTTCTTCCAGCCTGTCTGCAATTCTGTCCGCTCCTATATTTCTGAGAAACTCAAAAGCAAAACTGGTTTCCTGGAAATAATGGATAAGTGTTAAACAAACAGCCGTAAAAAGGCATACGATCAATAATTTTCGATCAAACCGTTTTCCATTAGCCAGTATATAACCGGTTGATTCCTGCTCGGCGTTTAGAAAGGTCTGATAGAAGGTATGGGTGATATACTTGAACACGGATCGAAGATAATAAAAAAGAAAGGTGGGGTGATGTATATACAAAGCAAACCTGCTAAAGTACTTTATAGGAAACGAAAATCCCAGATGCCAGCTCAATAAAATAGGAAATAAAGGAACTGTTATTATTTCATCAGTCAAAACACGAAGTACATCACGGCTGAAAACAATTTCGAATAATATATATGGAAACCCATAAATGAACACCTAATTTTGATTCACAATTATCGAAGGAGGCGTGAGATGAAGTGCAGCTAATCGGAAACAGTCTTCCAGGACTTTCTCAAAATAATCTGTTTTGAAACCCTTAATCACATGTATGATAGTGGATGGGCAGGAAACATCCATTCATTTGCTTCGTGAACATATACGTATGTTCTCCGATCTCCATCTCAAAGCATCCTTTGCCGATCCGCGGGAAGCCTTGGTTGCTTATGAATTGTATACACCGGATCTGATTTTTCTGGAAGTACATATGCCGTATTTGAACGGAATGGAATTTATTGCTGCTCTGAAAACCAAGGCCGGCAGGAATATGCCTGTATTTGTATTTGTTTCTGACTGTGATAAATATGCACTTAGCGGATACGATCATGGAGTGATGGATTATCTGTTAAAGCCGGTTAGTTTCCAGCGATTTAAAGTGTGTATGGATAGGCTTAAAAACTCCTTGCAAAGAACAACATCCGTTGATTCTGAGTTTTTCTTTGCCGATATGGACGGACGAAAGGTGAAGGTTATTTACAGGGATATCTTGTTTGTGGAAGCTGCAGGAAACTATGTGATTATTGCTACCCATCAGGGGAATATTACTTTGTATAAGACCATGTCCGGGATGCAACGGATTCTTCCGGAAGGACAGTTTATCCGGGTTCATAAGTCTTATATTATCTCTATTTATCCTATCCGTGAAATTTCCGGAAATGAGATTGTTTTGAATTATCAAAACAAAACCCGTGTAATACCTATTGGAGCTACCTACAAAGAAGAATTGCTGAAGAGGCTCACGATTGTTTGATTAACCAAAAAATTTATTGTCAGGGTAGCCAATGTGTTCACAGGGCTTATGGTGAAGTATGAGTAATATATTTTATTTCCCAGAAATGTATTGTTAATGTTGTTTCAGAAATGAAATTATTAAGAACTAAAACCAACATAAAATGAAAGACAAAAAAAAGAAAGGCAAGTTAGCTTTGAACAAAGAAACCATCGTTCGTTTGGAAGATGAAAGCCTGAGAGCGATAAGAGGAGGCGATGCGCAATGGACAACCATCGGTTCGCAGGTATGGTCGCTTGGCTGTCGTTGCACCACAGGTTGCACCAATGGGCCTATCTGTAACTATACAGAGGCTCAGTGCGGGGGAAGTGGGGCGCAGTAAATGACTGAAGCCCCGGCATTGAGTTTATAAAGCCGGGGCTTCTAAATAACAGGGTATGTGGAAGAGACTAAGAAGATTATTGCGTTTTTGTATTGCACTGAATTTTTTGTTTTTCGGTTTGCTGAAAATCGCCCGCTTACATTTTAATCAAACTCACCCTATCATTCTGAATGACACGATGGGACTTCGTGCTCTTACCTTTTATTATTTCAGCGCGGCTCCTTTATATATTCAAATTGTCGGATGTTTCCAGCTCCTGGCCGGAGTTTGTTTGTTGTTTAAAGGTTTAAGATCTGTCGGAAGTTGTCTCGCTTTGGCTATTCAGACTAATATTTTTCTCATCAATCTCTGTTATTCTTTTGGTCCTCTGGTTACTATTTACAATTGCATCCTTTTTTGTTTTTTGGCATTCTTTTCCTTTCCATATTTAAAATCACTTATAGTATCCTCCTATGTCGGAATTGATTCTTGAGATGAAGAAGGCTATGAAGATAGCCTCTGGTATTGAAGATAACCGGTATGATATTTTAGGTGGAATGGCTTCAGCCATTTATTTCCATTTGTATTTAAGTCAGGTTACCGGAAAAAAATATGACCCCGAAGAAGATATCTTTTTGTTGGTAAAGCGTATTAATGAGCATGGAACAATTTCAGGCTCTATATCCGGTTTGTCGGGAGTTTATTACCTGATTAAATGTCTGAAGAAAATGAAACCTGCTTGTCATGCAGCAGATGAGCTGTATCTGCAATTGGAGGGAATGATACGGAATCTTTTACCGGAATATTTGCACGCAAAAAATTTCGACTTTATACATGGGGCTACCGGTATTATCTGGTGTTTGTCAAGTGAAGGATGTCTTCATCAGGACTCCGTTCGGGCTTTTATTGATGAATTGTATCCCATTTATGGAATGAATACCAGCCGTATAGGATTTACCCGGTTTAATGATGAAAAGGGAATTTATTGCTTTACAGAGGGGTATCTGAATTCTTCGCTTTCACATGGTATTTCAGGACTGTTGTTGGTACTCATTCATCTGTATAAGTCGGGTTATGAGCGGATCAGAATCAAGATACTTTGTGAACGGTTGATAGGCTTGTATTCATATTTCAAAATTGAAAATTCCCGTTCTTCTTTTTGTAATCTCTATCCTGCCGCTTCTGGCTTTACGCGTATGGCCTGGTGTATAGGTGATATGGGAATTGCTTTAGCCCATTGGAAAGCAGGTGAGCTGTTTGGCTGGCATGATATTCAGGAAAAGGGCTTTCGTCTGATGTCCGAATGCGGCAAAAGAAGGAATCTTAAGCTGGATCAGGTATACGATGCTGGTTTTTGTCACGGATCAGCTGGTCTCTGTCAGATGTTTTTTCGTTTTTATGAAGCAACAGGAGAGCCGGAGTTTCTAAAGTCAGTATATTACTGGCTTAAACAGACCAAACAGATGCGTATTCACGGATCCGGTTTGGCTGGCTATAGGGCCTGGCAAGGTGATCTGGGATGGCAGCCTGAATATGGGATGCTGGAGGGAATAGCCGGTATTGGGCTTGTATTACTAAGCGCAGAATATGGTTTTGAAATACCTGCTGATTGGGACAGGCTTTTCCTTTTGAGCTGATGAGCTAATTCCCTGTCCGGTATTAATGCCCCGGAGGCATTTCATTCTCTTTTTTTCGCTCCAGTTCCTGAAGTACTTTACGTTGAAAATCGGTTTCCGCCTTATACAAACGGGCTATCTTTTTTGCAGGCAGTACTTTTTTGAGCTTAACATGTAGTTCCTTCTGGATATCAAGTTCTTTTTGTTTGAACTCCATTTCTTTGTCAATAAATACTTCGGCTTCCTTGTCTGTCATCGTTTCAAAATTCTGTGCAGCATCCAAGCGTTCTGTCATCCTGGATTTACGAAGCTCTCTTCTTTTTACTTCGGCTTCGTTATAAACGGGCCAGAATTGCTGAGCTTCCAGTTCCGTAAGATTTAAAGCAGTAGTGATATAAGCGATTTTCATCGTTTCTATTTTCTCGCGAGCACCTGGTCGTTGCTGTGCAACAGCAGGTAAGGTGAAAAGAAGCAGCAGGGGAAGAAGTAAATTTTTCATCATAAAGGAGATTGTCAATTGTCTGAAGGAAGGGAATTGAGGTCGACATTGTTTTCTATCAGGTAATCAATGGCTTCATTTTGATCGGATGAAGAAGATGTCTTGTCCAAAATCTTACTTCTGTTAACCACATGTTCCATCACAATACTTTCGTCCAACCCAAATGCTTCAGGATTCTCAATTACTTCCTTTTTGTCCTGCTCATTCAAAGCAAAAGATTCATTGGTATTGGCAGCAGGGGCCATGAATCGTATGCAGATTAAAAGAACAACAACTCCCAATGCGCTGGGTAAAAGAATACGGACAGTGGCCCATTGTTTCCACCAATCCAGGCCAAAACGAACCCGGGGAGCGGTTACAATCTTATCCTGAATACGGGAAGGGAGCCAGTCAAAGTAGTCGGCCGGAACCTGATAAGGTTCTTCCTTGCTGATAGAGAGGTTTTCAATGATAATCGAATGATGAATGGCTTCCGAAAGCTCTTCAAAAAAGTGTTCCGGAACCGGTTGCTCTGCCGGTTTTAGATCAAGAAGCCTTATTTCGGACATAATACGCCTAGGCAGCTCCTCAAAATAATCTGCAGGTACCTGATAAACAAGCCCTTTCTTACCTTCCTGTAAAAAGCCGGGAAGGTTGCTCAGGTCTTCTGCATCATCATGTATGTGTCCGGGAGTGTTCATTTAATACTTTGATATCTAAAATAATTAAAGGTTTAAGCACATCTTCAAGAAATCTTCATTTTTCCGGGTTACCATCGGTTTTTGCCCTTCTGGTTTGTTTCAGATGTTTTCAACCTCTTTCAATACAAAAGCTTCTATTTTCTTTACCGCTATATGATAAGAGGCTTTTAAAGCCCCAACTGAAGTATCCAGCACTTTGCTCATCTCTTCATATTTCATTTCGTCAAAGTATTTCATATTGAACACAATCCTTTGCTTTTCCGGAAGGGTCAGAATCGCCCGCTGAAGTTTTTTTTGAATTTCATCTCCGGTAAAGAAATTGTCATCGGTAAGTGTTTTGGAAATAGCATAAGAAGCATCATCCAACGGAAGATTCAGATTGGCTTTTTTCTGTTTCAGAAAAGTGAATGATTCGTTGGTTGCAATCCGGTATAGCCAGGTAAATAGCTGAGAGTCTTCTTTGAAATTATGTAAGCCCTTCCAGGCTTTGATAAAGGTATTCTGGGTTACGTCATCCGCATCATCATGATCCACAACAAGCCTGCGGATATGCCAGTATACACGTCTCTGGTATTTTCTGACAAGCTGGTTGAAAGCCATATTACGGGAGCTTTCATTCCTGAACTGTTCTAGCAGCTCCTTGTCGGAATAGTCATTCATGGGGTTGGTTGAAGATGACATTATGCAATCAGAGCATGCTTCCGTTGCATTACTTTTTCAGCGGCAAGTACGATATGTGCTGCATCCAAACCGTATTTGGTCATCAACTGTTCCGGAGTACCACTTTCTCCAAAACTATCTTTCACCGCTACCATTTCTATAGGTGCAGGATGTTTGCGGGCAAGCAACTGAGCAATACTATCTCCCAGTCCTCCATTCATTTGATGCTCTTCCGCACTTACAGCACAACGCGTTTTTGCCAATGAGTTTAAGACTGCTGCTTCATCCAAAGGTTTAATGGTGTGAATATTGATGATTTCGGCAGAAATACCCTTGTCTTTCAGTACTTTGGCCGCTTCCAGTGCTTGCCATACCAGATGGCCTGTAGCGAAAATACTTACATCCGTTCCTTCCTGAAGATGAAGGGCTTTGCCAATGATAAAGGGCTGATCCGGAGGGGTGAAATTGGGTACTACCGGCCGGCCAAAACGAAGGTATACAGGTCCTGTATGTTTTGCAATAGCAAGGGTTGCAGCTTTGGTTTGGTTATAATCACAAGGGTTTATAACGGTCATCCCGGGCAGCATTTTCATCAATCCAATGTCTTCCAGAATCTGATGGGTAGCACCATCTTCGCCCAGGGTAAGACCGGCATGAGATGCACATATCTTGACATTCTTACCTGAATAAGCAACACTTTGACGGATCTGATCATAAACCCTTCCGGTTGAGAAATTAGCAAAGGTGCCGGTGAAAGGAATTTTTCCTCCTATAGTAAGTCCGGCAGCAATCCCGATCATATTGGCCTCCGCAATCCCGATCTGAAAAAAACGATCCGGAAACTCTTTCTGAAAAGCATCCATTTTAAGGGAGCCGGTAAGATCGGCACAAAGTGCAACCACTTCAGGATTAGTTCTTCCTAATTCAAACAACCCTGCTCCAAAACCTGAACGGGTATCTTTTTTATCAAGGATCGTGTAGTTCATTTTCTAAAATTAATAAAGTTTAACGGTTGTGGAAATACCGGATTCAATTTTAAAGCGACGTTCAATCGTGTTATCCGATTTCTTCAGTATTTTGGATCTGAACTCCGCTCTGTAATTACCCGGTTGTAAAACAATATTTTCCTGGGTTTGTAAATCCTTCATGTTGCAAACCCATACAATCTTTTTGCCATCTTCCAGATACACACTACCGGCTCCTTCCCCTGGTTTCATCAGGGTCAATATTCCAGCCTGGGGTATGGTAATAGTGGTTGTCTTGCTTTGTGAAATATCCAGATCGCTCTTAATGATACGGGGCAGACAAAGTATTTCGATATCATATTTTCCAACCAGATAATTCTCTACCCGGCTAAAATCCTGAACATGCAGACTTGTTTTTTCCCCTTTGCGACGAATAAGGGCCTGCAGCGATTTATACGTATTCGTACCTTCTGTTTTCAATGCCAGACTACCCTGAGGGGCATCCAGGACAATGACATTATGCTGCCCCTCTTTCAATACGATACCTGTTTTTTCAACCGGAGGAATGGTATGTACAACCAGTTTGTAACGAGCACCGGGATTAACCGATAAGGTATCCGGGTTGCCCCTGTTATTGATTGTATGTAGAAAATTATAACGGATTTCTCCGGTGGATTCATCATAAAATGTCATATCCACATCCGTTTCTGTAGGTTTTTTATTGATATCCAGCAGATTTACCTGGATCGTAGTACGGTTAATGGCTTCGCTCACCACCATATTCAGAATGCCTTTAAACGAAGCTTCACTGGTGATATCATAAAATTTTCCAACACAGCCCATCAGATCGGCAAACATAGTTCCTAGTCCTATTCCCAGCACAAAGGGTTTCAGTATAACGCCTTTTTCCTGCAGCTTCAGCGAAATAGCACACGGGTCGCCGTCGCATTCCTCCACACCATCGGTTATAAGCACGATAATATTACGTCCGTAAGCCGTCGGGAAGTCATTAGCGGCTTCTCCTAAAGAATAAGCAATAGGGGTAGTACCGGTGGGAAGAATCGTTTCCATCCTTTTCTTGATCAACGGGACATTCTTTTGTACCGAACCAAAAGGAACCTCCAGTTTGGTATCCTTGCAATCAATGTTAGGCCTTAAAGGGGTTTGGTGACCGAAACAGCGCAGTGCTATTTCCAGGTTGGGGTTATTGGATTTTAATGTGTCCAGAAATTCAGCAAAAAGTTTTTTGGCCACTTCAATTTTTGTTCCGCTTTGCCATTCTCCGTACATACTGAAGCTGGCATCAAAAATGAAGAGTATCCGGGTTGGTTCAGTTGACTGGGCAGAAGAGGAGGATGACACACTCAGCAGCACCATCATAAAGAAAGATATTCTCAAAAAGCAGCCCCGGCATTGCCGGATACCGATTTTGTCAGATGTTGCATCCGATAAGATAGCTGCTTTGCAGAAAGGAACAAACATCCGGGTTCTTGATTCGGGGTTGTTAATGTTTATATTATTTAATAGTCACCGGCTGTTTCCGGTAGCTGAGCCAAAGCCTGGGCCAGTTGCTCATCATTCGGAGCCACGCCATGCCATTTGTGCGATCCCATCATAAAATCAACCCCTTGTCCCATATTTGTTTTCATCAGGATCATGACCGGTTTTCCTTTGCCTGTATGTTCTTTTGCTTTTTTCAGGGTGGCAACAATATTGTTCATATTGGCTCCGTCCATATCCATTACATCCCAGCCGAAAGCTTCCCATTTGGCACGAAGATTCCCAAGAGGAAGTACGTTATCCGTTGATCCGTCTATTTGCTGGCCATTCATATCAATAGTAGAGATCAGATTATCCACCTTTTTTCCGGCAGCATACATAGCGGCTTCCCATATTTGTCCTTCCTGTAATTCTCCGTCACCGTGAAGGCTGTAAACAATACGATTATCTCCGTTTAATTTTTTAGCCAGTGCTGCTCCAATTGCTACGGATAATCCCTGACCCAGGGAGCCGGATGACATACGCACACCCGGAAGACCTTCATGGGTGGTAGGGTGTCCCTGCAGACGGGAATTCAGTTTACGGAATGTGCTCAGCTCCTTAACGTCAAAATAGCCGGAACGGGCCAGAACACTATAAAATACGGGTGAAATATGTCCGTTTGAGAGAAAAAAGAGATCTTCACCTTTCCCATCCATTTTAAATGGAACAGGTTCCTTTTTCATGATTTCGAAATAAAGGGCGACTAAAAAATCGGTACATCCGAGAGAACCACCCGGGTGACCCGAATTAACGGCATGTACCATCCGTACTATATCTCTTCGTACCTGGTTGGAGATGAGCTCTAATTCTTTGATTTCGGGCATATTAATCCGTTTTTAGAAAGGGAATCCAAAAGTAAATGTTTTTAGAGAGGTTGCCCCTAATGTTAATAATATTCGCAACCCTGTTGAAAACTACGAATTCATTAGGTCTTCAGGGTTTTTGCTCCCTGACATCAAATAGTATCTTTGCGGTTTTGCTGAAGCGGGGTAATTTTACGAACCCATGGAAAGAGATCAATAAATGTCCCTGACTAAAGAACTCCGAAATCACCAGAAGCATTGTTATTCAATTTATAATTAATCTGAACTGTAGTATATGGCCTTAAAGTGCGGTATTGTTGGATTGCCAAACGTCGGTAAATCAACCTTGTTTAATTGCCTATCCAATGCGAAAGCCCAGGCGGCAAATTTCCCTTTTTGTACAATAGAACCTAATCTGGGGGTTATTACCGTACCCGACGATAGACTGGCAAAGCTTGAATCGCTGGTTAAGCCGGAACGGGTAGTACCTACTACGGTTGAAATTGTAGATATAGCCGGATTGGTGAAAGGGGCCAGTAAAGGGGAGGGACTTGGAAATAAGTTTCTTGCCAATATTAGGGAGACAAATGCTATCCTGCATGTATTGCGTTGTTTTGACGATCCCAATGTGGTTCACGTAGATGGCTCTGTACATCCCGTACGCGACAAAGAGATTATTGATACCGAACTGCAGCTGAAAGATCTTGAAACGGTAGAAGCTAAGATCAAACGGGTGGAGAAGCTGGCTAAAACGGATAAAGACGCCAAAAAAGCATTTGATGTACTCACCTTGCTTAAAACAGCATTGGATCAGGGCAAGTCAGCCCGTACCGTGCAATTGAGCGAAGAAGAAAAGATTCATATTGAAGATTGTCACCTGCTTACCGTTAAACCGGTGATGTATGTCTGCAATGTTGATGTGGAATCTGTGAATACAGGAAACAAATATGTGGATGCGGTAAAAAAAGCTGTTGAACAGGAAGGTGCTGAAGTAATCGTAATCACGGCTCAGATGGAAGCCGAAATAGCTGCCCTCGAAACATATGAAGAACGTCAGCTTTTTCTGGCTGATATAGGACTGCAAGAGCCGGGTGTGAATAAACTGATCAAAGCTGCTTATCGCCTGCTGGATTTACAAACCTATTTCACGGCCGGGGTAAAAGAAGTAAGAGCATGGACCATTACACGCGGTATGACAGCGCCTCAGGCAGCTGCCGTGATTCATACGGATTTTGAAAAAGGATTCATTAAAGCGGAAGTGATCAAATACAAGGATTTTATCGATCTTGGTTCCGAGTCGGCCTGCCGCGATGCGGGCAAACTCTCTATTGAAGGAAAAGAATATGTGGTATCTGACGGAGACCTGATGCATTTCCGGTTCAACGTCTAACTAGAATTAATTCTTAATTCAAAAATCTTAAATCTTAATTCGTTTTATGGCAGAATCAAAATATAACGAAGACAGTATAAAATCCCTCGACTGGAAAGAGCATATCCGTCTCCGTCCAGGGATGTATATCGGTAAGCTGGGTGACGGATCATCACAGGATGATGGTATTTATGTCATGCTGAAAGAGGTGGTGGATAATTCCATTGACGAATTTGTGATGGGGGCCGGTAAACAGATCGATATCACCATCAGCAAAAACGAAGTGACGGTAAGAGATTTTGGACGGGGAATTCCGCTTGGGAAAGTGGTGGATGTTGTTTCCAAAATCAATACCGGTGCAAAATACGATTCCGAAGCATTTAAAAAGTCTGTAGGTCTGAACGGAGTAGGTACCAAGGCAGTGAATGCCCTGGCCAGCTATTTCAAAGTAGCATCCTACCGCGAAGGGAAATGCAAAACGGTGGAGTTCTGCAGAGGAGAAATTACCAAGGACCATAAGTTAAGTGACAGCCCCGAGAAATCAGGAACGCTGGTATCTTTTATACCAGACGACCGTATTTTCCCGAAATGGCAGTATCTGCTCGAATATGTGGAGCGCATGGTACGCAATTATGCCTACCTCAATACAGGCCTCAGTATTAATTTTAACGGTACTATTTATAAGTCTGAAAACGGACTTAAAGATCTGCTTCAGGAAAACCTGAGCGGTGAAATTCTGTATCCCATCGTGCATCTTCGCGGACATGACATAGAACTGGCCATGACACATAGCTTTTCCCAGTATGGAGAAGAATATTATTCCTTTGTGAACGGTCAGCATACCACCCAGGGTGGTACTCACCAGGCGGCCTTTCGTGAAGCGGTTGTTAAAACGGTGCGAGAGTTTTATAAAAAAGATTTTGAAGCGGTGGATGTTCGTACCTCCATTATTGCAGCCATCAGCATCAAGGTTCAGGAGCCTGTTTTTGAATCACAGACAAAAACCAAATTAGGTTCTCAGGATATCGGCCCCAGCGGACCTTCTATAAAAACCTTTATTGGCGATTTTATCAAGGAACAGCTGGATAACTATCTCCATAAAAATCCGGATGTAGCACAAATCCTTCTGACCAAGATACTGCAATCGGAAAGAGAACGTAAGGAGCTGAGTGGAATCCAGAAGTTGGCAAGGGACCGGGCCAAGAAATCAAGTTTGCACAATAAAAAACTGCGCGACTGCCGAATACATTATACTGATAAGGCAGACGACCGTCTCAATACCACGTTGTTTATCTGTGAGGGAGATTCCGCAAGCGGTTCCATCACCAAAACAAGGGATGTGAATACACAAGCTGTATTTAGTCTCAAGGGTAAACCATTGAATGCGTATGGTCTGACGAAGAAGATTGTTTATGAAAATGAAGAGTTTAATCTGCTTCAGGCGGCGCTGGATATTGAAGAGAGTCTGGAAAATCTGCGATACAATCAGATTGTACTGGCTACCGATGCGGATGTGGACGGGATGCACATCCGCTTGTTGCTGCTTACTTTCTTTCTTCAATTTTTTCCTGATCTGGTAAAGAACGGACATGTATTTATTCTGCAAACTCCTTTGTTCCGTGTACGGAATAAAAAGGAAACAATTTATTGCTATTCCGATGAAGAGCGGAGAAGTGCAATCAGCAAGTTGGGTGTTAAGCCTGAAATAACCCGATTTAAAGGATTGGGTGAAATCTCTCCGGATGAGTTCAAACATTTTATCGGAAAAGATATTCGCCTTGACCCTGTTATTGTAGGTAAAGAAGGTTCTATCGGAGAAATTCTGAGTTATTTCATGGGTAAGAACACGCAGGAAAGACAAGACTTTATTATTGAGAATCTGAAAATTGAAAAAGATTTAGTAGAATCGGAATAATATCAACAGGATTCATTTCCTGTTACTATTCGTAAGATTTAATATGAGCGATAAAAAAGATTTATTTGAAGGCCCTGAACAAACAGGAGGAGGTGATCATAATATCACCCACCTGAAGGGAATGTACAATAACTGGTTTCTGGAGTATGCTTCCTATGTAATTCTGGAAAGGGCCGTTCCGGCTTTGGAAGATGGTATGAAGCCTGTTCAGCGTCGTATTTTACATGCGATGTGGGAGCTGGAAGACGGACGCTATAATAAGGTAGCCAATGTAATAGGTAGTACCATGAAATATCACCCGCATGGAGATGCTTCTATCGGTGATGCCATGGTTCAGATAGGTCAGAAAGATCTGCTGATAGATATGCAGGGTAACTGGGGAAATATATTTACCGGCGATTCGGCCGCTGCTCCCCGATATATTGAGGCCCGTCTGAGCAAGTTTGCCCTCGAAGTTGTTTTTAATCCAAAAACCACTTCCTGGCAAAGCAGTTATGACGGACGGAATAAAGAACCGGTCACATTACCCGTTAAGTTTCCTTTGCTGCTTGCTCAGGGAGTAGAGGGTATTGCTGTTGGTCTCGCCTGTAAAATCCTGCCTCATAATTTTCATGAACTGATTGACGGCTCCATTGCCGTGCTTAAGGGAAGAAAAGCAGAAATATATCCTGATTTTCCTACCGGAGGATTAGCTGATTTCTCTAATTACAATGAAGGTCTTCGCGGAGGTCGTATACGGGTCAGGGCCCGTATCGGGATGTATGATAAAAAGACATTGGTTGTTAGTGAAATACCGTTTAGTACCACTACCGGTAGTTTGATTGAAAGTATTTTGGCTGCCAATGAAAAAGGAAAAATCAAAATCAGGAAGGTTGAGGATAATACAGCCGAAAAGGTGGAGATCCTCGTTCACCTGGCTCCTGGCTCTGATCCGGATAAAACAATCGATGCATTGTATGCATTTACAGATTGTGAAATATCCATTTCGCCAAACGCCTGTGTCATTGAAAATGACAAACCGCGGTTTGTAGGAGTAAGCGAAATGCTTAAGATTTCCACGCATCGCACCCTGGAACAGTTAAAAAGGGAGCTCGAGCTTGAATTGCATGAACTCCAGGAAAAATGGCATTTCGCATCCCTCGAAAAGATTTTCATTAAAGAGGAGATGTATATTGATTTTAAAAAGTACAGCGACCGTGAAACGTTGTACGAATATCTGCACGAACGGTTTAAGCCACACAAACGTAAATTACTCCGGGCAATTAATGATGAAGACCTTCAAAAGCTGACCCAGATCCCGATGATCCGGATTACGCGTTTTGACAGTATAAAGGCCGATGAACTACTGAAGGATCTGGATCAGAAAATAGACCAGGTAAAGCATCACCTGGCTAATCTGACAGATTATGCCATCGAGTTTTTCAAAGAACTAAAGAAGAAGTATGGTGCAGGTCGGGAGCGTAAGACTGAAATCAAATCGTTTGAGAATATCATCGCCACACGCGTTGTTATTGCCAACGAGAAACTGTATGTAAACAGGGAAGAAGGTTTTGCGGGATATGGAATCAAGAAGGATGAGTTTGTATCCGATTGTTCGGATATAGATGATATTATCGTGTTCCGGAAAGACGGCACTATGATGGTGAGCAAGGTACAGGAGAAGGCCTTTGTAGGGAAAGATCTGCTCTATATCTCCGTCTTTAGAAAGAGCGATGAACGTACCACGTATAACATGATATACCGTGACGGACCCAAAGGTGCTGTGCTGATGAAACGTTTTAATGTAACAGGTATCACACGCGATAAACCTTATCATCTTACCAAAGGAACCGCCGGTTCGGAAGTGCTTTATTTCTCTGTCAATCCCAATGGAGAAGCAGAACGGGTAACCGTATTTCTGAAGCCGAATGTAGCGTTGCGGAAATTACAGTTTGATCTGGATTTCAGCGAGCTCGCTATTAAATCGAGAAGCTCTATCGGTAATATGGTTACGCGCAACCCGGTTAAAAAAGTGGTTATAAAGGAAAAGGGTATGTCTACCCTCGGAGCACGTAAGGTATGGTTTGACGATACCGTACACCGGATCAACTATGATGTGAAAGGTACCTACCTGGGCGAATTTATGGTGGAAGACCGGATACTAGTAGTAACGCATAGCGGTTATTACACGCTTAAACCCGTTGAACTGACAGCGCATTTTGATGAAGACATCATTCTCATCGAGAAATTTGATCCGTCCGCTACCCTTACTGCTGTTTATTTTGATGGAGAAAGCAAGCAATATTTTGTGAAGCGTTTTGTAATCGATCCCGCCAGCACCCGGGTGCATTTTATAACCGAAAATCCGGAAAGCCGTGTTGAGCTTGTTTCTTTGGAAACAGCACCGGTGGTGATTCTTCAGTTTGCTAAGGTGAAGGGCTTTGCTCCTAAAGATGAAAAGATAAAGCTGGCCGAATTTATCGAGGTCAGAAATATCAAGGCCAAAGGAAATAAGCTAAGTGCAAGCAAAATAAAAGAAGTGAACCTGGTTGAAACACCGGAAAGTAAAAAAAAAATAATGACCATTCCTCCTGAGGAACTGGAGTTTGAACATACCAAAGAATCGCCTGTAGAGGCGCTTCGTCTGGCCGCTAAAAAAAAAGCCGAGTTCGAAGAAAAACATAAGGACCAGGACAAACCGAATCAGTTGAACTTATTTTAGGCTCGGGTTTAATGTATTTGAGATTTAAGAATTACGATTTAAGATTTGTAAGATTTAAATATTAAACTTTTTTGAATGCCTAAAACAGCCCTCCTATTTGGTTCTACAGGGATGATCGGGGGCTACCTGCTCAGGGAATTGCTGGATGATCCGAACTATGATATGGTCTGTGCTTTTGTAAGGAGGCCTATGACTCTTCAGCATCCTAAATTACAAACCGTTATTACAGATTTTGATGCATTGGATGCGGTACGCGACCGGATCAAGGGCGATGTTCTGTTTTGTTGTCTGGGTACCACCACCAAAAATACGCCTTCCAAAGAAGGGAGACGGAAAGTGGATTATGAAATTCCGGTGCATCTTTCTGTCTTGGCACAAGCAAACCAGGTTGCTTGTATGATGGTGGTTTCTGCTGTTGGTGCCTCTGCCGGAAGTTCCAATTTTTATCTGCGTAATAAAGGCGAAATGGAAGAAGCGGTGGGCAAACGCAAAGTAGAGCAGATCGTTTTTCTCCGTCCCTCTTTTCTGCTGGGGGATCGTCAGGAATTCAGGGCAGGCGAAGGTGTTTTCGGCACAATATTCAGATGGCTTTCCCCGTTGTTGGTAGGGGGATGGAGTAAATATCGCTCCATACATGGCCTCACCGTTGCCAGGGCCATGAAAATAGTTGCCGGACAAACAAAAGGGATATCGGTGATACATTACAATGAGATCAAGCGGATAGTAGCCGATAAAAAACAGAACCTTTGAAAAGCGCTCCTAAATTTTCCATAACCTGTTTTCTCTCTCTCTTATTCCTGTTGTCGGTAATAGTTCTGCCGGCTCAAACCAAGAAACCTTCTGCACCTCCTTCTGAAAAACAACAAGCCATTCTAAAGGCACGCAAGGCAGAAGCACTGATTGATTCGGGAAAAATAGACGAGGCCATACCTTTGCTTCAGGAGTGTATCACAGCCGATCCGGCAAGTGTAGATTATCCATACGAACTGGCCTATGCTTATTGTACACAGAAAAAGGATAGTATGGCGTATACGGTTCTGGAAAGCCTGCTTGACCGACCCAATACAACCGATGTTATTTATCAGTTAGCGGGCAATTGTCAGGATAATATGTTTCATGTAGCCCAAGCCAAGGAAATATATCAGGCTGGATTGAAGAAGTTTCCCACTTCGGGTCGTTTGAATATGGAGTGCGGGCAAATGGAAATGGAGCTTAAAGAATACAACAGAGCCCTTGTGTATTATGAAAGTGGGATAGAGAAGGACCCTAAGTTTGCATCTAATTATTACTGGGCTGCCAAGCTGTTTTGTCATTCTTCTGAACCCGTATGGGGCATGGTGTATGGCGAGTTGTTTGTATTGTTGGAGCCCGGTAGCAAACGCAGTGATGAAATCAGTAAACTGTTATTCGATACCTATAAAAGCCATATCAAATTCAGGGCTGATACCACCTTTACGGTCAGTTTCAGCAAACAAACATCCACTGCAGGTGATACGGTGAAAGGGAAAAAGGCTAAGCCGCCTTTTGGAATTTCGGTGTATGAACCCATCCTGGGGATTGCCGTATTAAAAGAAACCTCGATTGATATAAACTCACTGGATAGGATCCGGAAGCGGTTTCTGGAAGATTATTTTAGCAGTGGAAACAATAAGAAATACCCGAATCTGTTATTCGATTATCAGAATGAAGTATTAAAGGCAGGACAAATGGAAGCTTATAACCATTGGTTGCTGATGGAAGGGGATAAGGAAGGATTCAAGAAATGGCATGCGCAAAACAAGGCCAGATGGGTTAGTTTTGGCAACTGGTTTAAGGATCATCCCCTGAAACCGGATCAGTTGCACCGTTTTTATCGCGCACAATACGAGCAATAAAAAAGGAGGCAGGGGCAGGAGGCGGAAAAAATAGACCATATTATTTATTCTGATATGGATGATCCGCGAAAATGATAACAATCAGAATAAACTACGTTCCATATTCGTTTTAGTGAAGTACAAAGAAAAAACCCTCCCGTAACAGTGAGAGGGTTTGTGCGGGCTGTTGTCAGAGCCATTCATATTACAGCAGGCACAGATGCGTATGAATTTGCGTGGAGAGCCCACCGGATAGTGATTCGCAATCCATACTTAATATGAAGACTCTTCTCGAATCTTATTCTTTCTTTTCATTACAAAGATAAAGTGTTGAGAGCACAAAAAGGTTGGTGATACTGAAAATACGGTGAAGCTAGTAGCTGCTGGTAAGTGTAAACACCTAGACCGGAATAGATAACTTGAAGTAGAGACTACTGCTCAAACCCGGAAACCGATAACAAGGATATCATCCACCTGTTCAAGCGTGCCCTTCCATTTTTCAATTTCTTCGTTGAGGGTGATACGTTGTTCAGACATTTTTTTGTCATTCAAAGCCAGCAGCAAGTCTTTCATTTGCTTGTATTTGAATTTTTTGCCGTGCGATCCGCCAAACTGGTCCGCATATCCATCGCTGGCAATATAAACACAATCTCCTTTTTGAAGCTGTACGGTTTGACAGGTAAATGGTTTGGGTTCGCCCATGTATACACCAATAGGCTGTTTATCACCTTTAATTTCCGATAACTCCCCATTACTGACAATATAAAGCGGGTTGTTAGCACCTGCAAATTGCAGCTCCCTTGTATTCAGATCGTAGGTACAAAGCGCAATATCCATACCGTCTTTATTTTCACCTTCGGCTCCGGTTTGTTTAAGACTTTTCATGATATTCTCCCTCAGATGCAGCAGGATATCATCGGGTTTTACAATCCCTTTTTCATTTACAATCTGATTGAGCAGGGTATTGCCTATCATACTCATAAAGGCTCCCGGAACGCCATGTCCGGTACAATCGGCTGCTGTCACAATAGCTTTGCCATTTTTTTCGGAGAACCAGTAAAAGTCACCGCTTACAATATCACGGGGTTTGAAAAGAATAAAGGAGTCAGGGAAAGCATGAAGCACATCTTCCTGAGCCGGTAGAATAGCTTCCTGAATACGTTTGGCATATAAAATACTATCTCTGATCTCTTTATTCTGAGTTTCAAGAATTTCTTTCTGTGTCATCACCTCAGCGGTTCTTTCTTCCACCTTATCTTCCAGGATCTTTTTCTCCTTTAATAATTTCCGCTCTCTGTTCTTGATGTACAGAAATATAAGAACCAACCCGAGAAGAATACAGAGAATAAAAAACCAAAGTGTTTTCCAGAAAGGCGGAGTAATGGTAACCCGGATACTGGCGCCTTTGTTATTCCAGAGCCCATCATCATTAGAGGCTTTTACCCGGAATATGTAGTTGCCTGGTCTCAGATTGGAATAGTTGGCTACCCGTACATTTCCGCTGTATTTCCAGTCTTCATCAACACCTTCCAGCTTATAGGCATATTGATTTTCATCGGGGTTGGCATAGCTGAGACCAACAAACTCAAAAGAAAGTGAGTTTTCATGATAGGGGAGGACAAGCTCTTTTACATTCTCAATAAGTTTTCCAAAACGGATTTCTTCACCCGATTTCTTTATGCTTGTAATAACAACCGGTGGTATATACGGGTTATTTTGTATACGATCGGGATAAAAGGAGTTGAGTCCTTCTGTGCCACCGAAATAAAGTTTCCCGTCTTTTGCCTTGCAGGAGGAATTAGGGAAAAACTGGCGGCCCTGTATACCATCGCTGAGATCGTAATTGATAAATGTTTTTTGTTCTTTATTAAAACGGGAAATGCCATTTTTGGTACTGATAAGCAGATCTCCTTTTGCATCTTCCAGTATAGACATAATAATACTGTTCGGAAGTCCGTCTTTGGTATCATAATGTTCAAAGCTATGATCAGCGGGATTGAATTTGTTAAGTCCGTTTCGGGTACCTATCCATAAGATGCCGGTTTTATCTTCATAGATGGTATAAACGGTACTATGGCTCAGGCTATGCGGGTCCTGTGCTTCATGCAGAAACCGGGTAAACGATTTTTTGGTGTAGTCATATTTGTTCAGTCCGTAATCGGTACCGAACCATAAAGTGCCATCTTTGGTCTGATAGATGGTGTTGATAGTATTATTACTCAGGCTGTGTTCATTGGCCGGATCACTTTTAATACGGGTAAACGTTTTTGATGTCCGGTCAAAAATATTGAGACCATTGAGTGTTCCAACCCACAAATTATTCTGATTGTCTTCTTCCAGACAGTAAACATAATCGTCGCTGATGGAGGAGGGGTTGGATGGATCGTGGGTGTAGTTGGTAAACGTTTGCGTACTCTTATTAAACTCACAAAGCCCCCCACGATAAGTACCCAGCCAAAGCCTTCCGGTATGATCGCTTGTAATGCATTTGATCTTGTTTAATCCCGAAGTGCCTTCTTCATTATCATCTAATTTGTAATTTTTTATTTTCTCTACCGATGGATCATATTTATCAAGTCCTCCATCCCAGGTTCCGATCCAAAGGATACCATCCTGATCTTCATGCACTGCACGAACAGAATTATGACCCAGACTAAGCGGATTGCCCGGGTCATAAGCATATACATCTACTTCTTTACGGATATTGACATATTTGCTTATGCCTCCACCTTCGGTACCAACCCACAGAATATTGGAGCGATCGAGGTGCAGCGACCAGACATCATTGTGATTAAGACTGGTTGGATCATCGGCATCATGAGCAAAGCGGTGAAAGTTTTCTGTCCGGGGATCAAAACGGTTAACACCGGAGCCATATGTTCCTACCCATAAATTACCTTCCCAATCTTCGGTTATAGGCCAGATCAGATTGCTTCCGATACTTTTTGGATTATCGGCAGCATGTTGAAAACTCCGGAATGTTTCTTTTTTTCTGTCCAGCAGGTTTAATCCACCGCCCCAGGTGGCAACCCATATACGGCCATGTTTATCTTCATAAACAGGACCAATGATGTCATGGCTTATACTGGAAGGGTTTTTAGGGTCGTGGCGGAAATGTTTAAATCGCCCGGTTGCCGGATCAAGCTTATCAAGCCCGCTGCCCCAGGTAGAGATCCAGAATATGCCCGTTTCATCTTCAAATATGCTCCAGATACCGCCATTGGAAAGGGTATTTTCTTTTCCTGATTTGTGATGATAGCGGTTTAGTATTTTCCCGGTTTTAGGATCCATAACATCAATGCCTGCTTCCCAGCTTCCGATCCACAGATCTCCGTTTTTGGCCTGTAGGATACTGTAGATATTATTGCTGCAGATAGAAGATGCATTGCCTTCGTCGTGTATAAACCGCGTAAACTTTTCCGTGCGGGGGTCAAACTTATTAAGACCTCCGTTTTCTGTACCCATCCACAGAAATCCATCCTTATCCTGTATAAGACAAAAGATATTATTATTGGAAATGGTGTTGGAATCGGACGGGTCGTTTTGAAACACCTTAAACTCATACCCGTCATATTTATTCAGTCCATCCTGGGTAGCAAACCAAAGAAAACCTTGCTTGTCTTCAATAATGGCTGGAATTGATTTATTCGAAAGCCCTTGTTCAGATGGAATATTTTCAAATTTAACATCCTCAGGTTGAGCTAATAAGCATAAGGAAGGAGCTGTCAGCAGCAGAAAAAAACAGAAGAATCGTAATATAAAACGCATAGTCAATGGGGTGTCTTGGCAATAGTGGCTAAATATATCAAAAAAGGATTTATTAGAGGTTAAGTAGAGACGAATA
Source organism: Bacteroidota bacterium (assembly GCA_013288325.1). Lineage (GTDB taxonomy): Bacteria > Bacteroidota > Bacteroidia > Palsa-965 > Palsa-965 > Palsa-965. Next base: position 33,604 of record JABDCB010000004.1, on the reverse strand, counting down.
ATGCTGATTTTTGCCTGATTGATAATCCCCTATATTTGTTGAAACATCATTTCACGTGCCAGAGCCAGGGAAGGATATTAGCCGGATTGACGCCATGAACGAGCAGGCATGGTCGTGGAGATACAGTGATACTTCAAAAGCGCTGGAACAGGCAAAGCAAGCGCATAAACAATCGGAAGTTATAGGATACGAACGGGGAGTTGCTTACGCCCGCTTATATGAAGGAGTTTGTGCTTTTTTACGCTCTCAGGAACAGGACTCCATGCTTCTTGATCTGACAGCATCCCTCCATTATTTTGATCATACACACGAAGCCCTGGGTCAGCTACGTGCTCTGAATTATCTTGGAAATGTATATGATACCTACGGACAGTATGATAAAGGGTTGGAAGCGTGTCAGCGGGGACTTAAAATAGGCGAGTCTATCGGTAATCAGGAAGGCCTTGGCGATATATTGAGCACCACAGGCACCATCTATTTCCGCATAGCCGATTATGATCATGCTTTGGAATCGTACCAGAAAAGTATGCGCATACGCGAATCGATTCCCGATCTCAAAGCCGTAGCATCATCGTTAAATATGATTGCCAGAACCTATACGGCCAAAGGCGATTTTAAAAACGGGCTCGACTATTACTGGAAAAGCATCAACCTTCGGGAAGAGCTTAAAGAAATGGGTGCCCTGCCGTGGAGCTATCTGGGTTTGGCATCGCTATACGAAAAACAACAGGATCCGGAAAAAGCGCTTTTCTATTATCAGCATTGTCAAACGCTGAATACCGGTGATAAGGATAAACGTCTTGCCTTATATTGTTTGCTGGGCTTTGCCAATCATGCTCTGGCTATGTCGGATCCTGAACAGGGGATAGAAAAACTGGAGAAAGCAAAACAGATTGCAGATGCACTGCAGGCCAAACCTTTGTTATATGAAATCCATTCCCTGTTTTCAGCTTTGTATGAACAGCAGGGTAATGCAAAAGAGGCATTGAATCATTTCCGCGCTTTTCATGCATTAAAAGAAGAAGTATTGAATGCTGAATCGGGCAACCGGCTTAAAAATCAGCAGATCGCTTTTGCCGTTGAACGATCTGAACAGGAAGCAGAAATTCACCGCCTCAAAAATGTAGAGCTGAAATCGGCATACGACAGTATAGAAGAAAAAAACAAGGATATCACAGCGAGTATTAATTATGCACAACGTATCCAGCAGGCTATACTACCACGACCGGGTATGTTGCAAAAAACGGCTCCCGATAGTTTTATCTTTTTTCAACCCAAAGATATTGTCAGCGGAGATTTTTACTGGATAGATCAAAGAGAGGATGCTTGTTATTTAGCAGCGGTTGATTGTACCGGTCATGGTGTTCCGGGTGCATTTATGAGTATGCTGGGCTATGAAAAGCTGAATGAGGCCCTGATGAAAAGCAGGAAAGCAGGAGAAATACTCCGTCAGCTTAATCAGGGAATGAAGAAAGCATTGGGGCAGAGCGGACAGGAAGGAGAAACGCGCGATGGAATGGATATTGCCTTGTTGCATCTTTCATCCGCTTCCGGTAAAACCATGCTGTATTATGCAGGAGCCAACAGACCCTTGTGGATCCTGAGAAAAGAAGCCCTGGCAATGGAAGAAATAAAAGCTACCAAGGTGGCCATAGGTGGTTATACCCCGGATGAACAACAGTTTGAAACACATTCGTTCGAGATGAAAGCCGGCGACATCGTATATGTTTTCAGCGATGGGTATTCCGATCAGTTTGGAAAAGGAGGGAAGAAACTCAAGTCTTCCAAATGGAAAGAGGTGTTGCTTTCTATCCGCAATCTATCCATGAAGGAGCAGGGAACATTTCTGGCAAATTATTTGAAAGAGTGGAAAGAAGAGCAGGAGCAAACCGATGATGTACTCGTTATCGGAATACGATTCTGATATTATTTATTCACTTTATAAGCACCCTGCACGATGGTGTGGCTTTTTTTGATCGATTTCTTCTTTACCGAATTTTTCAGGGTGTATGAAATCGAAGCACCTATTTCCGATTTATTCAGTTTGATACCATTGTCTACATAGGAATAGTAGTTATACAGGTCAACGTTGTTGGTTCTTTTACTCGCATCAGTCAATGTATTCATGGCTGCATAAGCTCTCCAGTCGAGGTATAATCTCAGATTTTTTATTTTATACCCTATTCCCAAACCATATACCCATTCAAAGGTGTTTGCAGCCCGCATATTCATCATGTTTACGCCGTTTGCATAGCTATTGCTGGTTAAATAACCGGTGGATGGATTGATAACATATTCATTAAAATTGGCCGTAGCATCTTTCAGATGCAGATAACCGATTCCAAAAGCTGCATAGGGCAAAATATTTTTCAGAAAAGGGATATTCATATTGTGGGGCATATAAAAACGGGCAAAAACAGGGATTTCATAAATATGCATCTGCTCATTCATATTCAGTGTGGTATTGGTGGTAAGAGCCATATTACGGCTGTATGACAGGCTCCAGTATACGCCTTCCATATTGATGGAGATATTATCTCTGAACTGATACTCGGCCCAGCCATAATACATCAGAAAGTATTTGGCCGTGTTATAAGGGGCTGTGTAATTATAATCCGGAACAGCACTATAAATGGCAGTAGTTTTAAGGGCCGGAAACATAAGTGTATTTCGGATGCCGAACGTAAGCTTGGCATGGACATCGAATTGTTTGAAAAGCCGGTTAAAATCTTCGGTGTTTTGAGACTCGATAAGTTCATAATGCGGATTGTATTCGAGCAACTGTTTCATTGTTTTTTCCGCATCTTTCAGATCATCTTTTTCCAGGTAGGTTTTCGTCTTCAGACATAACATGTCTTCATTCCCTTTCCGGTCAAACATATTTACCTTAAGCCCGTTGTTGAGAACAGCAATACAGGAATCATAATCACCATTATTAAACAGTTCCTGAGCACTCTGAAGATATTGTTCAGAAATAGAATTGAAATCGGAAATGGCACGGGCCACTCCATTTTGTGCCACCACCGTCCTGTTGCAAAACAAAACAAGCAGGCATATAATAATAAACCTGACAATCCTTGATTCCGTAAGCGTGGTTCTAAGGTTCATGCGGTTATTGATTTAAGGCAGATCTGGTCTTGTTTTTTCATACGTCACATCTTTACAAAACTTAGCCCACTCGTCCTGAGTCATATTCCTTTTCAGCGTTTGATAAATGGATGCAGCCATCCTGTCGCAAGATGTTTCTATCAGATAGCTTTTGATATCGGCACAGGCTACAAAAAGCTGGTTGCCGGTGGTAAATATAATGGCCCTTGCTTTGGAATGAAGATCCTTAATCGAGATAGGACTGCTTTCCAGGTTATCGGCATCATAAATTTTAAGGGTACGATCCGATCCCGCTGATGCCAGCATACTGTAATCTTTATTGAATACCAGGAAATCAATGCCACTCAAATGGGCTCTGTAATCACTATGCGTGTGGGTATCCAGATCTTCCGACCACAAATTTCCATTGGCCAGTCCAAGCAACAATTTGTTTTTCTTCCGGTTCAATGCGATCTCCATCGGTTTGGATGTGCCTGCGTACGGGTAGGGGATATAGGTATATGTTTTCAGATCCAGTTGTTGTATCGTGCCGTTTTCGAGCAGACAAAAGAGCTGACTTTCATCTTTCGAGAAAACCAGTTTCTTGACGGCAGCATTCAATTTAATTGTTTTGAGCTGTGCAGCTTTTCCGGATTGTAAGGACCAGATAATAAGCAGGCTGTCTTTTCCTCCGCTTGCAAAAAGATCGGAACGGGTATTGAATGCCAGAGATCTGACAAGACCTTTATGCCCGGTTAACTCCTGAAAGGCGGGAGCGGTATTGTGAAGCTGCTGGGTCCATAAACAAAGACTGTTGTTTACATGCGAGCTCACTATATAATTGCCTGTGGCATTAAAAAAGAGTTTATCGATTGAAAAGCGATAGCTCAGCAACTTTGCGATGGTAAAGGAAGAAGGCTTGTTTTTATCCACTCCGAATATGAAACCGCTTCGGGCAGCATATACAAGGGTATCGTTTCTTTCCTGCAGGGCTATGAATTCATTGGTTTGTACAAACCCTATGTCCGGATTTACTTTTTGTTTGTCAGGAGCTCCCAACGCGGATCTTAAGGCATCAAAGATCACCGGATCCTGAGCAGGTCCGTTATTGTCTTTATTCAGTTTGTAAGCCTGATAAGCTAATAATGCTTCCAGCTGAAGATCATTTTTATAGAGGGGAGTCTTCAGGGCTATGCCCTGAGCCAGTGAAAGCACAAAACTTTTTCGTGCTTTTTTCTCCGACTCTTCAGCTTTTGTTTTTTCTTTTTTGGCTATCTCTTTCTGAGCTTCTGCATTCAATGCTTCTTTTTTTGCAATCTCGGATTGAGACATGGCGTTCCCTTTTTCTCTTTCCGCCTCATTCATGGCAGTCATGGCTTGCTGTTTGGCCTTGTCGGCCAGTTGTTTGGCAGCCAATGCCGACTGCTCATTTTTCTCCGCAATCAGTTTTTCCTGCATCACCTGCTCATTGGCCTTTACTGCTTCATCTTTAGATCGGAGGGCTTCATTCTTTTCCTGCTCAGCCAGCATTTTTTGTTTCTCCGCTTCATGGCTTTGTTCCATGGCATGGGTCCGTTCGCTCATGGCCCAGATGGTAAAACCACTCAGTACCGCAAATGCCACACCAGTTACGATAAATAAGGCAAGTCGTCTGCGTCTTTTTGTCTGCGTAGAAGCACGTTTACTATCATCCAGAAACTGCTGCAGCTTCTCGCTTAAAAATAGATTGCGCTCATAAGGTGCTATATAGGCCAGATCGCTTTCATGAATGAGAATATGTCGCTTCAGATAATTGGAATACGCATTTTCAATCAGCGTTTTCACCTCTATCAGATCTTTTTCAACCAGGGTAATCTTTTCATAGATCTTTACCGCCAGGGAATCGTGACGTAACTCATATTTGCCCGACTCATCCTTATCACGTAAAATGCGTAGATCCACAAACTGGTGCACCAGCTTTTCTATGGTTTCCAGAGGCAGCTGTTTGCCCAGTGTTCTTACAAACTTTTCAATCTCCTCTATATCAACCTGTCGTTTTGTACCCTCCATGGATACAAAGCTTTTCAGCACCGCCAGTGCAGCTTCCGAGTCGGGGATACGTGCTATCTGTTCTTCCAGGAAATCGGATAGCACGTCGCTGATCTGTCCCGTTTCTTTTAACAGTCCATTGGTAAAAACAGGATGGGCCGCATTTTTCTGAACAGCTTTCTTATACAGCTTATCGAGAAAAACCTGGAGGTAGGTGAGTTCCACTTCGGCTTTGCCGGGACAAAGCATCTCCAGAAAATTCAATTCAAACCCTGGATCAAGACCAATGTTTGCTTTACGGCAAGGACCTGTAATGGCTTCTGCGGCGTGCAGACGTGTCATCTTTTCAATCCGTATCCGGTTGCTGAAAAATTCGGGAACCTTTTCTTCAAATACACTCAGGTGTTCGAGGTATTCGCCGCGGATAATGAAAATGAATTTACACTGCAAATCGGACTTTAAAATCTTTGCTACTTCCGTCACAAAACCGCCGATCTCGTCCGGGGATCCGAAAATAAAAAGCTCTTCCAGCTGATCAAATATGAGATATACCGGTTTGAAATGATCCAGATAAAGGGACTCGATCGACTTTTTTAACGAAGCCCCTTCTTTAATGGGTGTAATGGCCAGATGCTCCAGCTGAGCCCGTATGGATGTAAGTATATTGCTTCCGCGGCGGATGAGAATAGGAAGCCAGTCGGAATCATTAAACTTATTGGCCAGACCACATTGGATAAGACTTGTTTTACCCGTTCCCGAAGCACCGTATACAAGCAAAAGGTTGCTTTGGAAAACACGGGAATAGATTTCTTCTATTTCCCGGTCGCGCCCGAAGAAAATATCCTTGTCTTCCTTTGTAAAGCTATCCAGAAACTTGAACGGGCTGCCCTGCATGATGCTTAGGAATTGATCGTTTCAGGTGCAGCAAAAGCGGTAAGCAATTCTTTGAACTGCTCTACCAGGACGGGATAATTGCTCAGATAACTGAGGTCACATTTCTCCGTCACCTCCGTACCCACATACATCAGCTTATCATTGCTGAATTTGGTGTACATGAAAATATCTTTCTTGAGATTGAATTTCTCTTTAGAATCGATTATTTCGGGACGGGTATCAATGATCAGTGGACTCAGATTCAAAAATTCTTCCGGCACCTTAAAATCTTTCATGAGCAATACCGAGTTGCTATCGGCAAAAACATCGTGCTGCATTTCCGTGGCTTTAAAATCCGAATCGGAATTATTCAACAGATCCATGATATGGTTAAAGCGGGGCTCTTTGTGTTTTTGTTTCAGTACTTTGATTTCGCGGATGGTAACCAGTTTATACTTTACGATAAACGAAATGTTTTGAAGAATAAACGTGAGCTTATCCTCATATTCTACACAGCGTTTTTGTATTTCTTCATCCGTCAGATTAATCTGGTAATGCCCGATTTCATTTCGCTCCGGTACCCAGAAATCAAGAGCTTCATACAATTTTTTGTGAAGCATCTCTTTCATTTCGGGCATGAAAGGGTCTATCTCCAGCGATTCAAACAGATTGCCCGTGGCACGTATCAACCAGGTATAATTACCAAGAGAAAGGACTGAAATCCTATTCTTGAACTGGGAAGCATACTCCTTGGGGAAATCAAATTTTCGTTTTATTTTCTCTTCCCACAGCTGAGCCAGCATCACAAAGCTGAGAAACTGAATGGTCCGTTCTATCGTTTTAAAAAGCTGATCCAGACGGCCCCTGTCCAGCTGACGCATGGAACCGGAGAATAATCTTCTCAGCTCCACGCCTATGGGCCATGGAAAATGTTTGATAATCATATCCGCCAGGACACGGGTATCCACCGTTTCGGAAGGGTCATCTTCATCTGCTGCCAGATATTTGGCAAGAGCAGGTTTGTGTTTGACCATTTCCTCAAAAACTCTCCGTATCAGATCTTCATTTACCTGCGACAAAGGGATTTAGGGTTTGCGGATTAGTATGAAAGGGTTGAATAATCAACGTAAATATATCAAATTTTGAACAGTTGGAAAGTGAAGGAGGGCGTGTAAGATATAGATCTCTGTTCCTTTTACACATTCATAAGAGGCTCGGGTAAAAGGCATACCTTTTGCTTTACAATTCTGCCAGAAATTCCTTGCAACACAAACCGTTTCTTACCGGATATGGATGCTATTTACACAGATGGTAACGGAATGCGAAGCAGTTGTATAAGAAGTCGAGGTAGTTGTATTGATCCGCGAGGTAGTGGTATATGAATGCCTGGCAGTTGAAATGAAAAGCCTTGGAGTGGTATCAGAATATTTAGAAGTGGGAATAGAAAACCTGGCAGTCGTATGAAAATACTTAGTAATCGTATACGAATGCTTAGCAGTTGTACTACTATGCCCGGAAATTCCTCAGAATGGCGGAATGGTAGATGAGGAATCTGTTATTCCATGATAAAGCATCAGAGAAACGAACAGGATACTCAAATCAACTATATCTTTAGCACAATTACTTGTGCTTGTAAATCAGCTGATTGGTAATAAATGAGGAAGAAAACTCCTAAGAATGTTCATGTTCCTGACCATCGCTGGCACCACCTAGAAGTATCACCAAAAAGCCGGTAAGAACCGACAGAAAAGAGGCAATATTGACAAAGAAAGAGGAAGAAGGAGTCAAGAATGCTATTTTAAATGGAACAGCAATAAGGATGAGTCCAATAATATAAACTGGCAGTTTGCTTTTCATGGCTTTTGAATTTGTTTATACAAAGTTCAGTAGCCGGAGGACGGAAAAAAATGACAAAAGTCAGAGCAGAAGTTGATTTTTGACCATAAAACCCTTCAAAAGCCTTAAAACATAGAATTTATGTATAAAATCGGAAAAAGATATATCTTTGCAATCCTAAATTTTTAGGCCCAGGTGGCGAAATTGGCAGACGCACCATCTTGAGGGGGTGGCGGGCAACCGTACGAGTTCGAGTCTCGTCCTGGGCACCAAGAAGAATTTAGGATTTTAAAATTGTGATTTAGAATTTATTAAGCCCGGGTGGCGAAATTGGTAAACGTTGCGGTCTCAGAAGCCGTTGGAGTTATATCCTTGAGAGTTCGAGTCTCTCCTCGGGCACACCACCAAACCCTGCACAGATCCTGTAGCAGGGTTTTCCTTTTTCATTACTATGCGTTGTTTATTTTACTTCCAGCTTTTTCACCACAAAACCGAGATCGGTTTTTATCCTCAGTTCATATAAGCCGCATGCAATACCGGTGAGATCGATGCTGTTGAGGTTTTGATTTCCTGATACCTGCCAGGAGCGGATTACATTGCCTGGAATACCATAGAGTTCTATGCTGCTAACCGGATTAGATGGATTCATATTCAGTACCTGCATACTGCCGGAGGCAGGATTGGGATATAAACTGAACAGAGAAGCCATAGCTCCCGGGCTCTGTATGGTTTGCACTTTATTGTTTCCGGAAAGAATATGCAGATCGGGATCGAAAAATGCATATTCCGCAATGAAATTCAGATTGGCGGTGAATACCTGTCCCGAATAGGTGTGATTGAGAACAAGCGTGGTATCATGCCCTTCTCCGGTAAATTCAATAGGTACAGGCATTTCAAAGAACGCTACGGACGGGTCGCTCTGGGTTTGACCCAGGGTGATGCTGAGGGTATGTCCCGTTTGTCCCCAGGTAACCTGATAGCTTGGAAATCCTTTGCCATAAAACCATTGGGTAAAGAAATTGCTGAGATTTTGTCCGCTGGTATTTTCCAAATGCCGTTGCAAATCCGAAGTATGTGCATAGCGATAAGCCAGGGTGGTATCGTTCAGATAGTTTTGTAAGGAACGGAAGAAAAGCTGATCTCCCAGCTTCCAACGTAGCATATGCAACAGGTACGATCCTTTTGAATAGCTGAGACTTCCACTGAATATACGAGGCACGCTGGTGGTATCATCTACCCATACCGATCCGTTAGGTGAATTCATGGCATCGGTAGTGGTGCTTTTTTTCCAGTTAAGCCAGTTTTGAGGAAAGTAACGTTCTTCTGTGAGGGCTTCAAAATACGTGGCAAAGCCTTCATTGAGCCATATATCATGCCAGCTGGCTAATGTAACCCTATCGCCAAACCATTGATGTGCACATTCGTGTGAAATAAGCACATTGGAAAAACCACCTACATAACTCATCGTCTGATGTTCCATACCACCACCCCAGCCGAATTCGGCATGACCGTATTTTTCACGGCTAAACGGATAGGTAATGGTGAGGCTGTCGTACAAAGCAATTGTTTTAATGATCTGAGGAGTGCTGCTTTGTGCCAGAGCGAGATCTTCTGGATAAACATAATTCAATATCTGCATCGAATCTGGTCCCGAATTCAGATGTATGTAATTAGAATAGGAAACGTAATTGGTAACGGCAATGGCAACGAGGTAAGCGGCAATGGGGTATCTGGTTTTCCAGTGAACTGTTTTGTTGCTTCCGTTTGTAATGTCCGATACCAATGTACCATTACCGGCAACCAGATTTCCCAAAGGGCATGTTACAAATACATCGAGGGAATCAATTTTATCAATCAGATTTTGTTTGCTTGGCCACCAGTCGCGGGCGCCATAAGGTTCTGATAGGGTCCAGATAACCGGTGCGCCGGCATGTGTTCCCTGATAAAAAGAACCGAAGCCTGTTGCCGGAGGAACGCCATGATAATACACACAAAGCGAATCGGTCTGATTCAAAGGCACTACAGCAGGCAGATTGATACAAAGAATATTGTTGCTATGCTGGATAGTGATGGGCATTCCATGATATAGCACAGAGTCGGCCCTCAACGAATCACTCATATCAAAATGAACCTGGGTGAATCCGTTTACGGTAGGTTTAAAATAGGAGGTGATAGCGCCCTGGATGAAATTAACTGCGGGATCAACAGACCATTCGCAACGGTGATAAATGAGGTTATAATCATTCAGAAATCCTACAGAAGCGGCCTGATGCAAAGCCATATGGGCTTTCATTTCGGCTTCAATAAGAGAACATTGTACCGTTTCCGGGCTCTCCTGCTGGGCCGACAGGAAAACAGGCAACAAAGAAAAGAAGAAGAGTAACTTTTTTATCATGGAAAGGGATCCATGAGGACTAATTTACGAAATAATGGACAGAGTAGCTAATTGGCGTGTAAGCAAGCCAACACATCGGCAGATTCTTCACCCTCATTCACTTTCCAACGCTTCTGTTCAGAATGATAACGTTGACTTTTCTAATGAGGAAGACTTATTTCCGATAAACCAATTTAAGCAAAGTAGGAAACACAATAAGCAGCAACGGCAGCGCTGCCACAAAGCCTCCTATTACTGCAATGGCCAAGGGCTGATGCAATTCTGCACCGGTACCAATACCCAATGCGAGTGGCATAAGAGCAATGATGGCGCCAAATGCTGTCATGAGTTTAGGTCTCAGACGTGTTGAAATAGCATACGAAATAGCCTGGCTCGTATCACCTGTTTGCAGATTGGCTCTGAATTGCTGAAAAGTAAAAATGGCATTTTCGCCTATGATACCTACAATCATGATAAGACCGGTGTAGCTTCCTACGTTAAGCGCAGTATGGGTTAAAAATAAAGCAATATAACTTCCGGCTGTTCCCGCAACAGAAATAAACAGGATAAGGAGTGCGGCACGGAAATCGCGGAACAGAAACAGGATGGTACAGAAGACCAGCAAGCTGGCGCTGATGAGGATCATCAGAAGCTCCCGGAACGAGCTTTCCTGTTCGGCAAATGCACCTCCATAGGCAATGCGATACCCTTCGGGCAAATGCAGTTTGGTGCGGATCTTTTCCTTGATGTCTTTTATTACATTGCCCAAATCACGGTTGTTTAAGCGGGCCGTAACAGCTACCATGGACTGCAGGTTTTCTCTGTTGATCTCCGCCACACCGGGTTCAATACTGATATTGGCAAAATCGGTAACCGGTTTCAGTTTGCCATTGGGTAAAAAGATATAGGTGCCTTTTAGCTTGTCTATCCCGGCACGCCGGGTATTGGGATAGATAAGCCTGATGTCGGTCATCTGCTCATTCTCCAGAATACTTCCTGCGGTATTTCCTTCCAGCTGGCTCTCCAGCTGAAACTGAAAATCATCGGCTCCTATATTATATTGTGCCAGCTTGGCCAGATTAGGTTTTATATCCACTCCGGGGCCGGCAATAATAATTCCGTTCTGAACATCGGCAGTACCTTCTACACCTTTGGCCAGGTTGGCCACATCATCGGCGAGCCCGGCCAGCTTCTCTTTGTCTTTTCCGTAGATCTTTATTTCTATGGGTTGCACAGAACTCATCAGATCGCCTATCACATCGCCTATTGCCTGACCGAAATCTACTTTCAGTGCAGGCTGTGTGGATTCCACCTGTTTGCGTATATCATTGATCACTTCCTCTGTACTCCTTGTACGCTTATCTTTTAACTGAATCAGGTAATCGCCTTTGTTAGGTTCAGTAACAAAAAATCCCATTTCCGTTCCTGTCCTGCGCGAGTAATCGGCCACTTCCGGAATTTTCACAATAATCTTTTCTACTTCACGCAGCATGCGATCTGTTTCATCCAGCGATGTGCCGGGAGGCGATTTATAATCCAGTATGATACTTCCTTCATCCATCTCTGGGAGAAAACCGGTTTCCAGACGAGGATATACGTAAACAAGAGATCCTATCATGAACACCGCAATCAGAATACCAATGAGCGGACGATTAAGAAAAAAGGAAGCCCAGTTGCCTGTGTGTGCTGGTTTGGGGGGAGTATGTGTTTTCTTTGTTTTACCCTTACCGGAAAATAAAATGTATACCACCGGCAGGCAGATCCAGGTAACAAAGAATGAACACAGCAAAGTAATAATCATCGTATTGGTGAGCACATGAAAATAAGATCCCGCCACACCGGTCATCCATATAAAGGGAAGAAAGATGACAATGGTGCTCAACGAGGAGCCTATCATGGATGGAAGGAGGTAACGAATGGATTTGGAAACTACTTCGGTGGTATTGTCTTCCGGATGTTCTTCCTGGGTACGATGGATCTGTTCCACCACCACAATGGCATCGTCGATGATGAGTCCTATGGAGGCAGCGATGGCTCCCAATGTCATGATGTTAAACGTATATCCCCAGAGATAAAGGGCCAGAACGGTAAGGGCTAGCGTAACAGGGATAATGATAAGGATGGTGAGGCTGGCCCTGAAAGAGCGGAGAAAGATAACGGCAACAATGATGGCCAATAGCAAACCAATCCAGAGGCTGTCATTGACACTTTTTATGGTGGTATTTACAAAATCGCTTTGATCGTAATAGGGTTTGACAATTACGCTTTTGGGAAGTACATCTTTCAGCGCCTTTACTTTTTCATCAATGTGTTTTGAAATTTCGAGCAAATCGGCATAAGGCTGTTTTTGCACGGTTATCAATACCGCCTCTTTGCCATTGGCATTGATTCGTATGTATTCTGTTTTCTCCCTCACATTCACCGAAGCCATTTCCTTCAGCCGTATCACTCTTTTACCGTCATTGCGGATCACTACATTTTCTATTTCTTCTTTATTGTGCAGGGCGGCATCGGTAATATTGAGGTAAAGACGGCGATAGTCGGAAGAATAACCGTTGGAGCTGATGAAGTTTGTTTGACCCAGCACGGTATTAATCATGGCCGGGGTAACCGAAAAAGAACTCATCTTCTGGGGATTCAGTTCTATCCAGTACTCTTTTGTTTTACCACCGATTACTTTTACGGCCGATACCCCATCTACCTGGGAAAAGAAAGGGCGGATAACGGTATTGGCAAGGAGCTTTAATTCGATCAGACTTTTTTCGTTGCTTTCAACGGTAAATCCCATCACCGGCATCAGCGAGGGATTCATTTTTTCTATGCTGATGGATGTATTGGGAGGAAGGATATTGCGGATATGGTTTACCTTGTCTTCCATCAGCTGCTGACTCTGAAAAACATCTGCGTTCCAATTCAGAAACGCCGATATCTCACAGCTTCCCCGGCTGGTGGTACTGCGGATCATGTGCACATTATAGACTTCTTTGAGTGCATTTTCAAGAGGCTTGGTAACAGTCACCATCATCTTCTCTACCGGCTGTTCTCCATTATCCGCAATCAGCTTTATTTTCGGAAAGGTGATTTCCGGAAACAAAGCCGTCTGCATTTTGCTGTATGCAAAAAGCCCTCCTATAATAATGAGCAGGAGCAGGACGGAAACGGGATTTCTGTAGACGGCAAAAAAGTTCTTCATGGCTCCTGTCGCTTTGGCTCAATCACTATTTTGGCAGTATCGGCAAGCCCATAATTACCGCTGATCAGGAAACGATCGCGTGGCTTGAAAACAGGATCCATGATTTCGGTACGGTCGTCGGTTTCCAGCCCTTTATGGATAGGAACTTTTATAGCCACCGAATCACTGATGAGCCTCATAACCCAGAACTCGGTCTGGGCTTCATTGCTGAGTATGGCTGTTCTGGGCAAGGTAAAAGCTTTTTCTTTTTTTGCTTTTAAAATGCGAATACGGGCAATCAGATTTTCAGGTAATGAAACAGATCGTGACGGACGTACCAGAAAGCTTTCGGTTTGTGAATTGACATCCATGGAGGGGAGGCAGGAATAGATGGTTCCGGGTAATACCTGATGATCGGGCAGGACCACTTCTACCGTACTTCCTATATGAATAAGGGAATGAAGTTCAAAAGGAACATCGAGCAGGAATACAAAGCTGCTCTGATCAGACAGGATACAAAGGTCATCTCCCTCCTGAACAAAATCGCCGACATGCTTATTGAAAGCGCTGATGATTCCGTCCTGAAAAGAACGGATATGGATAAGACCGCTGAATCGGGCGGTAGAATCTTTTTGTGAAAGATTATCCAGTGCCGAAGCTTCCTTGGTTTTTAATACCGCCAGCTCCTGATCTTTTTTTACCAGATCGCCTATGTTGATACTCATCTGACGGATATATCCCGATGCAGGTGCCTTCACACTATTCTTCTTCAGAAAGGAGGAAAGGGCATTCAGTTCCAGATAGTCGCTCATCGCTCCTGTGCTTGCCGTGTCAATGGTTACAGGGGTAATGGAAGCGATTGTCGCATCTTCTTCCGACTCGGTTGTTTGTTTTGAATGGCAGCTGCTCAGCAATAAAGCAATGAGGCCGGCCAATATGCAGAAAGATGATTTCATAATCCTCTTTTTTATGTGTTCTTTTTATTTATTACCAATTCCAGTAATTCAGCTCATTGATAAGCTGGAGCTGTTTGATCTGTAATAAACTTAAACTGTTTTGTACTTCCCGGTAGCTTCTGATAGCCAGAAGAAAATCGGATACAGGCAATGCGCCGATATTGAGCTGACTCTTTCCCAGTTCAATCTGAGACTCGGTAAGTTTTAACTGTTTGTTGGTTTGAGCGATAAGCTCTGTATTCCCTTTCAGCTCTGCCAGCAGCGATTCACGTTGTGTTTCAAACTGAGTTTTGAAATAGCTCTGGTACATGCTGCGGGTGTTTTCTGCCAGACTTATTTTTTTGAATTCCAGATTTTTCTGACGTCCGTCATAAAGCGGAACAGACAAATTCAGTCCGAAGCTGGTTCCGAAATTACGGTATAGCGTAGAAGGCTGTGAGCTCAGAATACCTCCATCGGCAAACCAGCTGAGCTTTGGTTTGTAGTTGGCCCCTGTTGTGAACTTCCGGTTGTTAATGACCAGACTATCGATGTGAAATGTCATCATAAAGAGGGATGCGCGTGTATCAACGGCTTGTTTGGGTTGAATCTGAGGTGCCGCAAGTACAGGTATCGCTGTATCGTTGATGCCGCATAACAGATTGAGTGCGTAGATATCCGAGCGGTAAGCGAATTTTTGCTGACCGGCAATGATTTCCTGTGCCTGGAGTGTTACCTGAAATGCGGAGTAATCGAAGGGCTTATAGATGCCGTTTTCGACCAGCTTTTCGAGATACAGGTTTTCTTCTTTTAAAAGACGCAGGGTGGCAAGGGCATGATCAACCTGAAGATTGTCGGCATAAGCTTGAATGTAAAGAGTCGTGATGTCTTTTCTCAGGTCGTGTTCGGTTTTGGCAGAAGCCTGACCGTTACTTTGGTTTTGAAGCCGTATGTTTTCATACTGAGGCGCCAGAATTTGTTTGTTAAATAGGTTCTGGCTAACGCCTACCAGCAATTCGTAATTGCCGTTATTGGTAACGGCCTGATCATAGCCATAGCCATTGATAATAGGGGCCACAAGAATCTGCCCAAGCAGATTGATCTGGGGCTTACGGCTGGCATTTATTTTAAGACTATCGGTCTGGCCCGATTGAATCTGATTCCTGTAATCATTGAGCTGAGGATTGTTATGTATCCCTTTTTGAATATAATCATCCAGTGTAGCTGTTTGCGCACCTGCAACCACACTGCAAAAGAGCAGCAGGAAGGTAAGCAGGGGGTAGGTGCGGTTTAAGGCTCGCATTCGTTTCAGTTTTGTGCTATAGGAAAAACAAGGACGAGAGTGTGCTCCTGTAAACTATACTCGTAGCTTACGGTAATGGAATAGAAGTCGCATATCTGTTTCACAATGGCAAGTCCCAGTCCCAGAGATTCTGCGGATGCATGATCTTTACGAAAGCGTTCAAAAAGTTTTGACGGGTCAGACAACAGTGTTTCTCCTTTGTTACTGATACGTAATTCACGTCCCGAAGAAGTGATACGCAGCCATCCTCCGGTAATATTATGTTTGATGGCATTGCCCAAGAGGTTAGAAATAAGTACATCGGCCAGTGTAGGATTCATCTCGGTAACAATGGGTTGGGAAAGTGCAACAGTTAATACAATCCGTTTATGTTGAATCAGTTCCTCAAAATGCTGCAATTTGTTTTCTATCAGCTCGTGGATCGCAATTTGTTTTGTTTCGAGGTACTGTCTGTTGTTGATCCGGGTAAGGAGTATAAGAGCCTGATTCAATCTCGAAAGCCGGCTGGCACTTTCATAGGCATCGCTGATGAGTTTCATTTGTTTCTCTTCCAGATTTTGGTTCTGAATAAGAAGTTCAAGTTTTGATTTTATAACGGCCAGCGGAGTTTGAATTTCATGAGAAGCATTTTCAGAAAAATCTTTCAGGCTGTGATAGTCTTCTGAAATTTTGTGTGTCATTTTTTCAAGTGTGGTATTGAGCTCATCAAATTCCCTGATGCCTGAAGGCTGAAACTGCAAAGAGTAATCTTTACTTATGTTGAACACTTCCAGTTTTTGAAGAGAGCTGTAGAATGGTTTCCAGAGTCTTTTTGAAATCCGGCGGTTTATCTCGAACATGGTGAGCAACAGCAGGGAAAGAAGGATAAGCATGGATTTAACAATGGTCAGAATCAGATCGTCATCTTCAAAGAGGGCTTTGGTAATGGTAATCCGGCAACTTTTAGGAGGGTCTGTCTGATGCCGGATGGTATGCAGAAAACTAAGCTGACGAAAGGGGAGCACTTCACCGCTTTCTCTTACATAAATGGCGGTATCATGTTTAAAACCTTTGCAGGAAGGGCAGGTGGTATCGGTTACGAGTGTAATATCAATACGATCGCCGGCCGAAATTCCTTTAGCAGGGATAGTACCCAGCTGATCCAGCTGCTGTGCAATCTGTTCTTTCTCAATCAGCAGCTGTTCATTCGCATCATTGTCCATGATCTGATTGAGCATGACATAGAAAACAAGTGTTCCAATCAGAAACACGGCCAGAGCGGCCATAATATAATACCTGTTGGTTTTATTAAGCAGTTTCACTTCTCTCCGAATTTATACCCCATTCCATAGATGGTATGGATGTAATCTTCCGAACCTTTTTCAATCAATTTTTTACGAAGGTTCTTGATGTGAGAATAAATGAAGTCAAAAGAATCGGAAGCATCCATATCATCACCCCAGAGATGTTCGGCAATACTTTCTTTTGTTATAACACGGTTTTTGTTGGAGACGAAGAATAATAAGAGATCGAATTCTTTTTTGGTGAGGATAACGGATTTGCCGTTTACCAGTACTGTCATCTCGTCAGGTACGATACTGATTTCATTAAACCCTATTTCTTTATTGCCTTTGAAATTTCTTCTGCGTACGATTGATTTGATTCGGGAGTTGAGTTCACTCAGATGAAACGGTTTGGTGAGGTAGTCATCGGCGCCTATATCCAACCCGCTGATTTTATCGTCCAATGAATTTTTGGCAGACACGATAATGATACCAGCTTCCGATCCTCTTTTTTTGAGTGAGGAGATAATATCCATTCCGTTCCCATCGGGAAGGGTGATATCAACCACTACACAATCATAATCGTAAATTTCCGATTTCTGTTTGGCGGCGGCAAAATCAGTAGCCAATTCGCAGGTATGACCTCCTTCACGGAGATACGATACGATGGAATCTGCCAGGGCCTTTTCATCTTCAATTACAAGGACTTTCATAGTGCGGGCAAACAAAGTAAAGGTACAATTCTGGATTAAATCTGAAAGGAGATGCCCGGAAGGTCAGGAAAAGGAAGGAATAGCAGGAATTCAGCTTCTGGAATGGCCGAACTTGCGAAGTGTACGGTAGTGGGAAGAGATGGCTCCCAGAAAGGTATGTTTATTATAATACGCTATCTGGTGCTTTTGGGCTACATTCTCCACAATCCGTGATATGGCAGGATAATGAATACTGCATACCTGGGGAAACAAATGGTGTTCGACCTGAAAATTAAGACCGCCTACAAACCAGGTGATAACCGGGTTACGGACAGCAAAATTAGCCGTTGTTTCCATCTGATGCACAATCCAGGCATTGTCAACAAGTCCGCTTTCTTCCGCTTCAGGATGCGCTGTATCTTCAATAACATGGGCCAGCTGAAAAACAATGGTGATGATAAAACCACCTACCAGATGCATCACCACAAAACCAAGCAGCACTTTCCACCATACGATAGGTAAAAACACCAGGGGCAATACCAGGATATAGGTGTAATAAAACACCTTGAATGCTAGCAGTTTGATTATTTCCTTCCGGGGATGTGTATTGTCCTTGTAGCGGAATATTTTATTGTAATCGGTATAAAATACCCAGCTCAGCGACAGCAATGAATAGGCAAAGAAAGCAACGATATGCTGGAAACGGTGAACCTTGCGGTAAGGAGCATTAGGTGATAAACGAAGAAATTTGACAACACTCAGATCCTCATCCTTTTCATAAATATTGGTGAAGGTATGGTGTTTGATATTGTGTTTGATTTTCCACATGTAGTCATTGGCACCCACAAAATTCATGGTCATACCCAAAAAACGGTTTACCTTTTCGTTACGGGAATAAGCGCTGTGTAAAGCATCGTGTGCAATGCTGAATCCGATACCGGCCAGCCCTGTTCCCATCAATACGCACATCAGAAGCATGATGCCTTCGGAAAAATGAGCAAACATGATGAGGAAATAAGGAACAATATAAAGGGAAAGCATGCAAACTGTTTTGATTACCATCCGGTAATCCCCGTATTTTGAAATCTTATTGGTTTCAAAATAAGAGTTAACACTTTGCTTGAGATCGGAGACGAAGTCGGAGTATTTCTTATTGTTGAATTTGATACGTGGCTGCATCTTATCTTTTCCAGTAATATATTTTCCAGTATATCTGTAGTCCACAAATATACGCTATTTTTTTTACTTTCACCGGACACATTTTGATATGGAAACCATCTTTAAGGATCTTCTGGTTGTAGAGCTTGCCAATGTACTTGCCGGGCCATCTACAGGTATGTTTTTTGCCGAACTGGGCGCCAGGGTTATAAAGGTTGAAAATAAAGGCACCGGAGGGGATCTGACCCGCAACTGGAAATTGCCCCAAGAAGATGCTTCGGCGACCGTATCTGCATATTATGCTTCTGTGAACTGGGGCAAAGAATCGCATCTGTTGGATCTTAAAAACGATAAGGACAGGGCACAGGTTTATGAGTGGATAAAGAAAGCAGATATCGTAATCAGCAATTTCAGACCTAAAGAAGCGGAGCGGATGGGTATGACTTATGAAGAGCTGTATAAATACAATGAAAAAATCATCTTCGGTCATCTGAGCGGTTATGGAGAAAAGGATGAACGTGCCGCATTTGATCTGGTATTGCAGGCCGAAACCGGATATATGGCCATGAACGGGACTGGCGGCAGCGGACCCATAAAGATGCCGGTTGCATTTATTGATCTGTTGGCGGGCCATCAGTTAAAAGAAGCATTGCTCGTAGCTTTGATTCGCCGACTTCAAACCGGCAAGGGGAGTGCGGTAAGCATTTCGTTGTATGATGCTGCTGTGAGCTCCCTGGCCAATCAGGCCACCAATTACCTGCAATGCGGCATGATACCCGGGTTAAAAGGATCACTTCATCCCAATATTGCACCTTATGGGGAAACACTCTTGTGCTCAGACAATAAATGGCTGGTTTTGGCTGTTGGAAATGATAAACAATTTATAGCCTTGTGTAAGGTGCTAACAATCCCGGAACTGGCCAAGGATCGGAGATTTGATTCCAACCCCAATCGGGTCAGGACAAGAATAGACCTTTTGAAGGATCTTCAGAATGCGGCCGGTAAATGGGTGTCTGAGGACCTAAAAACAGCCCTTGACATAGCCGGAGTGCCTTGCGGATTGATAAAAAATCTGGAAGAAGTATTCGCTGATTCCAAGGCAAAGGCATTGATAATGAATGAATTCAGAGAAGGTGCCAGTCTCCGTTGCGTCAAAAGTGTTGTTTTCAGATTGAAAAGTCCTCAATAGTAATTTTAAAATGTGTTTTGAGACCATCTGTATTTATCATATATTTGTAAGATAATCCAGAACTCAAGCATTTGATCCTGAATTCTTATCACTCATCTGTATATGAATAAGAGATTGGTCATTGTGTTGGCATTAATACTGCCATCCCTTCTTGTTGATGCCCAATTTCGGCGGAAACGCTATAAGTATGAATTGATGTTAAACCTTGGCGCCACTAATTTTCTTGGTGACGTAGGAGGATCCAGCCAGATAGGTACCCACTTTGTAAAGGATTTCAATTATCAGGTAACCAAACCCGTTGGTGGCTTGGGTATTCGCTATAAGAATAACCGCTACTGGGCTTTGCAGGGTGGCCTTTGGTGGGGTCAGGTAGGTGGAAACGATGCCATCTCTACCGAACCTTTTCGTCATAACCGCAATATAAATTTCAAATCAATCATTCTGGAACCTTCCGTTCGTTTTGAAGGATACTTTACACAGGATCGTGGCGGCCACTTATACCGTCTGAAAAATGTGCATGGTATGAAACGTAAGGATATTCAGGCTTATTTCTTCGGTGGTGTTGGTTTGTTTTACTACAATCCCAAAGGCGAGTATACTAATGGTAACTGGTATGCATTGAGACCGTTGGGTACAGAAGGACAAGGTTTGCCTGGTGGTCCGAAAGAATATTCTCCTGTCAGCATTTGTTTTCCTTTGGGACTTGGTGCTAAGATTGCGATTGACCAGCGCTGGAGCATTGGTGCAGAATACGGTATGCGTTACACGCTCACAGATTATATTGATGATACCGGAGGGAAGTATTATTCCAACAGCGCTATTAAAGCGGCTCATGGAAATATAGCTGCTTATTTTGCCGATCCGTCTCTGATGACGTATCCGAAAGAACTTGGAGGAGCTTCTGCCGGAGTATGGCAGGCAGCACCTGGCCAGGAGCGGGGCAACCCCAAATACAAAGACGCTTATATGTTCATGACTCTGAATGTGAACTACAAGATTCCTTACAAACGTAAGCGTACACGTTCCAAATTCTGATCCTTTTTCCTGATGAAAGTTGCCGAACCTCAGTCTGCCGAAGATTTTGAGCGGTACTTCAACCTGCGTTACGAAGTGCTTCGTAAGCCGTGGAACCAACCTTACAGCAGTGTTAAAGATGATAAAGAGCAGGAGTCACGGCATGCCATGGTTGTAAACGAGGAAGGGGAGGTGCTGGGTGTATGCCGTATGCAGTTTAATTCTGCAGAAGAAGCTCAGCTGCGTTTTATGGGAATACGGGAAGATATGCGTGGTAAGGATCTGGGGAAAATGCTGCTCGATTATTTTGAAAACATAGCACGCCGGCATGGAATAAAAAGGATCGTGCTTCAGTCTCGGGAAAATGCCGTTAATTTTTATATAAGAAACGGGTACCGCGAAATAGAAAAGAGCTATTTGCTGTGGGGACTCATCCAGCATTATCTCATGCAAAAGGATCTAGCGTAATTCCGTACGAAGCAGTTCCATCAGAGCAGCCGTATCTTTTTCCTGGAGCTGCATCCCGAATGCCACCTCTTTACCGTAATAGCGGAAAGAAATCGTTTCTCCGGCAATCACCCAATACGAGCTGATCAATGTATTGATAAAATCATTCTGACGGCCTGCATATTTTTCAAATTGCTGTATGGCTTCGGTTTGGAAATCCTGAATTTTACCAGCTCCCCGGTTATCCCGTTTATAAAACAAGTGTCCCTTGCCTATCTTGATAATTTCTTTTCCATGTCTTCTCCATGTATAGGCCTTCCAGGCCTTGTATTCAAAGTAAAACCAAAAGCCCAGCCAAACAAGTACCATAGTTTTTAACTGGTTTTCATGCACGGTAAAAAAATAGCCCATCATCACCAGGCCTCCCATGGTCCATGCCAGTATCCAGGCAAGAAGCAGGCGGTTTTTCTTTTTGTCGGAAAAAACGGAGATCACAATACTGAGCTCATCCGGCTTGCGTAAATAGGATATCCGGCTTCCAATATATTCCATGGTTAATCAGGTAAGGAGAACAAAAATACAATTTGTTTGATAAAGGGGGCCGTGAAGAATACGATATCAGCGGCTTCCGAAAATGGCACTTCCTACCCGGATCATGGTACTACCTTCTTCAATAGCCAGCTGATAATCACTGCTCATGCCCATAGAAAGAACAGGTTTAACCACTTTGAGGGAAGCATGATTAGGATGGGAAGGTGCGGGGAAACTGCAGGAATCAAAAAAAGTTTTCAATGATCGGAATTCTTTTCTAACCTGATCCATATCGGCTGTATTGGTAGCCATCCCCATAAGACCGCAAATACGAATGTACTTGAGTTGTTGCAAGGCCTCTGATGTTAAAAGGAAGCTTACCTCTTCAAAATCCATTCCGAATTTGGTTTCTTCCTTTGCAATATATACCTGTAAAAGACAGTCGATAACCCGGTTGTTTTTTCGGGCTTGTTTATTGACTTCCTCCAGCAGTTTAAAGCTGTCGATGGAATGAATCAGACTGATGAAAGGGGCTATATCTTTTACTTTGTTTGTTTGTAAATGCCCGATGAGGTGCCATTCAATATCTGCTGGCAGATCGGTGTGTTTTGATACGAGTTCCTGCACCCTGTTTTCTCCGAAAATCCGTTGACCGGTGTCATACACCTCCTGAATAAGATTAACCGGATGTGTTTTTGAAACAGCCACAAGGCTGACTCTTGCAGGAATTTTAGATTTGAGCTGAGTAATATTCTGAACGATAGACATGGATACAGCTTCTTAAACAGGGTGAATTACTCCGAAAGACTGTAGATAATAAGTCCGCTGCGCATTTTGGGTTCTACCCAGGTGGATTTGGGAGGCATGATATGGCCGGTATCGGCAATAAGTTTAAGCTGTTCCATCGATACCGGATATAAACCGAAAGCAACTTTGGCTTTCCAGTTATCAACCTGATTTTTCAACTCTTCCATCCCTTTTATTCCGGAAACAAAACCGATGCGCTTGTCGGTTTTCAGATCATGAATACCCAGTATCGGTGAAAGAATATGTTCAGTAAGCAGGAAGGCATCCAACGACCCTACCGGCTCTTTATCATGTACGATACCCGGTTTAGGAGTAAGAGAATACCATTTCCCTCCAAGATACATACTGAAGTTGTGTTTGCATGTAGGTTTGTAAATAGCTACGCCGACTTCTTCAACCGAGAAATTTTCTTTTATTTTGTCAATCAGCTGAGTCTCCGACAATCCGTTCAGATCTTTCACCACCCGGTTAAAATCATAGATCTTAAGCTGATTTTCAGGAAAAAACACACCGAGGTAATAATTGTAAGCTTCCGTTCCGTTATGATCCGGATTCTGACTGCGTCTGTATTTACCCAGCAAAGCTGATGAGGCAGACCGGTGGTGACCGTCGGCAATATAAATAGCCGGTATTTTTTTGAAATGTTCTTCCAGTGTCTTCACTGTTTCACGATCATCCGCAAGCCAAAGTGTATGTCGTACCCTATCGGTGGTGGTAAAATCATAGACCGGATGTCCTTCCGTTATTTCTTCGGTAATTTGATCAATCACCGGATCGTTGGGATAGCTGAATAATACCGGCTCTGCATTAAAATCGCATACTTCCAGATATTGTTTCAGTTTCTCTTCCCGTTCCGTGATGGTTTGTTCGTGTATCTTAATGAGGCCGTCAAAATAATCATCAATGCTGCCACACGCTATCAAACCGGTATATACCTGGCCCATCTTTTGTTGACGATAGATATAATAGCAGGGATGGCTGTCGTGTACAAACACTTCCTCTTCCCGGAACTGGAGGTAACGGGCTTTTACTTTTTTAAGTCTTTCGGGAGATCCCGGGCGGGTACGTTTCCCATCGCTGAAATCAGGATTGATTACATGCAGGAAAGAAAACGGGTTGCTTTTCAGTTTTTCTTTTAAATCGCTGCTGGAATATCCGTCTACCGCCCTCGATGCAACCAGATGTACTTTGTCGGGAGCAGGCCTGATGCCGCAAAATGGAATGATGGTTGCCATATAATAGTCAGTATCCGTCAGCTAAAAAGAGATTGCTTCTTTGTTGCTGAGTATAGATTGTCGGAAACTTATTGTTTTAGTTTCTCAATGATCAGTTCGGCGAGTTCAATCCCGATACGTTCCTGGGCTTCTTCGGTAGCGGCGCCTATATGCGGACTCAGAGAAATGCCCGGATGGGATATAATATCCTGGCTGGGAGTAGGTTCATGTTCAAATACATCAAGTCCCGCTCTGGCCACCTGTCCGGAGTTAAGTGCATCAATCAGATCCTTTTCTACAATTACTCCTCCGCGTGATGCATTCACCAGCATAACACCTTTTTTCATTTGTGCCAGCTCTTTATGAGTAATCACTTTTCCGCCTGGAACATGCAGGGTAATGAAATCACTTTGTTTCAGCACTTGTTCGAGTGATACAGTTTTGATTTTTACTTCAACTTTTCCGGCTCCCTGAATATCAAGAGGGAGCAGGGCTTCGGTTAAAAAGGGATCATACGCTTCAATCTTCATTCCGCAACCCAGGGCTATTTTTCCTACGGCCTGTCCAATCCTTCCAAAGCCTATTATACCGATTGTTTTTCCTTTCAGTTCAATTCCTTTTGCATACTTTTTCTTTAGTGCATCAAATTTCGTATTTCCTTCCAGGGGCATATGACGGTTGGAATCCTGCAGAAAACGAACCATGCTGAAAAGATGGGCAAATACCAGTTCGGCAACAGAATGGGAAGAGGCGGCCGGGGTGTTTACCACTTGTAACCCTTTGCTGCGCGCATAGTCCACATCAATATTATCCATTCCAACACCTCCCCGGCCTATCAAGCGGAGGTGAGAACAGGAATCAATCACTTCTTTTCTAACCTGGGTAGCGCTGCGAACGGTAATACCCACATAACGGTGGGCATTCAGCTCCTCGGCTAGTTTATCCTGTGCTACTTTTTCTGTAACTACCGTGTATCCGGCTTTCTCTAAAAGGGCTTTGCCCTGTGGGTCGATGCCGTCATTGGCGAGAATTCGTTGGCTCATAAAATAGTTAAGTGGATAATCAGGAGATCGGCTCCTGTCGTTTAAGCAAATTTCTTCTCAAAAGCCTGCATCACTTCAACCAATACCTGCACGCTTTCCAGCGGAAGAGCATTGTAAAGGGAAGCACGGTATCCGCCTACATCGCGGTGACCGCGGATGCCGCTGATCTGAGCTTCTTTCCACATTTTGTCAAACTCCGGCTCCAGTTCAGGTTTGTGCATCACAAAACATACGTTCATATTGGAACGGTCTTCTTTTTCACACGTGCCTTTGAACAGAGAGTTGCGATCTATTTCGGAATAGATAGCCTGGGCTTTTTGAATATTGACTTTCTCAATCCATTCCAGGCCACCATTCTTTTTCAACCAGCGAAGGGTAAGCAAGGATACATAGATTGGAAATACAGGAGGTGTATTATACATACTTCCTCCTTTGATATGTACTTTGTAATCGAGCATGGATAACATGGTGCGTTCTGTCTTGCCCAGCAAATCTTCGCGTACCGCAATCATGGTGGATCCTGCACATCCCATGTTTTTCTGAGCTCCGGCATAAATCAATCCGAACTGTTTTCCATCCACCTTGCGGCTGAAAATATCGGACGACATGTCACATACAACAGGCACCGGTGTTACGGGCCATTTCTTCATCTGGGTTCCATAAATCGTGTTGTTGGAAGTAATGTGGATATAGTCCAGATCTTTTGGTACGGCAAACCCTTTTGGAATAAAGTTGAAATTATGATCCTCTGAAGAGGCCAATACTTTTGTATTCCCTACAATTTTAGCTTCTTTGATTGCTTTACTGGCCCATACACCGGTATTGACATATCCGGCAGTTCCATCGGTACGAAGAAGATTATAAGGAACCATCGCAAACTGCAGACTGGCTCCTCCTCCTAAAAATATTACTTTGTATTTATCATCCAGTTGAAGCAACTCCATGGTAAGAGCTGTTGTTTCATCCATTACCTTTTCGAAGTTCTTGCTTCGATGGGAAATTTCGAGCAGAGACAAATGTAAATTGTCAAAATCGATACAGGCTTCAGAAGCCTGTTGTAAAACTTCCTGAGGCAGGATGCCGGGGCCGGCACTGAAATTGTGCACTTTCATAGAATTCGTATGTGTTTTTTTTGTTTGACTTTCGAGACTGGGAGCGCTCATGAGACAGAGATTTATAAACTGTCCGAAATTTAACAATAATACAGGTACTGGAAGGGGAAAGCGGGTTTAATTTTTACCCGGTGATTGGGAATAGATCAATCTTTCTTTTTTGGGGCAGGAGTAAACGTATTGCTGGCTTTTTTATCCGAAACAGAACGTGGATCCTCGTAAAAATTGTCGTTTTTGGTCTTTGGATTAAGGGCATTCACATCTTCCTGTAATTGCCACATTCCCTTCTTGAAAATCAGGCCGTTATAGCTTCCATCCATCACATAGGTTTCATAAATACCCTTGCCTTCCGGAGCTTCGGGTACCAGATTGTCAAAAATGATCATTCCTTTATCGGCATTATACCGCAGGGCCATAATCATTTCGGCCCGGAATTCGAAGATCACACGCTTTTTGGGTGTTTTACCCATGTGAAAGATATTTTCTCCGAAATGCGGAACACCATCTCGGTCGAAATAAACAACGTCTATAAGTTTTTTCCAGCTTAGTCTATTATTGCCATCCCATCCCAGCAATGTATAATAGGTGTTTTTGCCGCTTTTGTTTTCAATAATCTGATAATAAAGGGCGCCAAACCATTTTTTGCAATCCAGGCTTTGAGATTCCGGGTTTTTGATCTCGGAACGTTTATCCTGGAGTGGAAACAAATCTATCACCTTTGTTTTGGGGTTATGATGCTGGATAAAGCCGAAATAAACCTGTGTCCCGTCTTCTTTGGGGATGTTCCAGTTAAAAATATTGAAACTGCCGTCGGGGGAGTGTAAGCGGCCTACATCTTTCAACGAGTCAAAAGGGTAGTCGAATGCTTCATCCAGTTTGAGTGTTTTTTCAAGAAGACTCAGAAATTCGGTATTGAACTTAAATTTTGCCGCATCTGTTTTGCATTGAAACATTTTATGGGCCAGGTGACAAAGAGAATCTTCATAAACAGGCAATAGCGGGTTTTCTACCTTGGCAAAGGAGGAGGTGTAAAAAAAGAAAAATAAAAAGGAGAGCCCGAAAATGCGATGTTTCATCCTATGAGGAATAACGTAAAGTTCGGGAAATAATTACATACCACCTAATTCAGCGGTAGTAGGCAAAAAACAGCGGCAGGAGGCAGGCGCAGGAGGCAAAAAAAAGAAGGCAATAAGCAGGAGGCAGAAAAGGAAATGAATATTTTGGTTGCTTCCTGCCTCCAGCCTCCTGATTAAAGGTGAAGTGTTGCTTTCTTGGTCAGCAGATCTTCTTTGGATTCGCGCCAGTTTTCATCATCCACACAGCAGTCAACAGGACAAACGGCGGCACATTGAGGTTCATCATGAAACCCTACACATTCAGTACATTTATCGGAAACAATATAATACAGATCCATAGAAACAGGGGTCTGAGGAGCTTCTGCATCGGCATGTAAGCCTGATTTGGAGTTAAATTCTCCCTTCAGGCTGGTACCGTCAGAAAATCGCCACTCCGCACCACCTTCATAAATTGCATTATTCGGGCATTCTGGTTCGCAAGCCCCGCAATTGATGCATTCCTCGGTTATTTTAATGGCCATAGCTTTATATTATTAGTTTTGCAAAACCTGACAAAAGTACTAAAAAATCCTGCGAAGGTTTGGAAAAATGATAGAATTGAAAGATCGCATAAGAGCATTTGAATTGCTGGGTGTATTTCTTTCGGAAGCAGACAGCAAACAACCTACGGTATTACCTGCCGAGCAGGAAATGCTTACCCGGCTCTTGCCTCAGGTAAAGGCTCATAATCCATGGTTTTCACCGGTCAGCGTTCGTTCGGCTATAAAAGGTATTGCTGCCAGTCTGCAAAAAGAACAGCTGGTAAAATGGCTCGATAATTATACCGAAGCGCTTGAAAAAAATAAGGCAGAGAAAAAAGTAGCCGTTATCATGGCCGGAAATATTCCTGCCGTAGGTGCTCATGATTTTATTACCGTGTTGCTTTCCGGGCATACTTTTTTGGGCAAAGTATCCTCCGACGATCACCTGCTCATCCCTTTTCTGGCAGCCGTCTTGTTGCAGATAGAGCCCCGTTTTCTGCCTTATATTGAGTTTACAAACGGAACTATCAAATCGATGGATGCCGTGATAGCTACCGGAAGCAATAATACCTCCCGTTACTTCGATTATTATTTCGGTAAATACCCGCATATCATCCGCAAAAACAGACATGCGCTGGCTGTTATTACCGGTACAGAAAACGCAGCAGACTGGGAGAAACTGGGCTCCGATATTTTCTCCTATTATGGTCTGGGATGCAGGAATGTATCCAAACTCCTCGTTCCCGAAGGCTTTGTTTTTGATCCTTTTTTTGAAGGAATCTTTTCTTACGCCTGGGTGATGGAAAACAATAAGTATGTGAACAATTACGAATACAATAAGACTGTGTATCTCCTTCATGCCGAGAAACTCCTGGATAATAATTTCCTCTTACTGCGTCAGGACGTAAATCTAGCATCTCCTATAGGAGTACTCTTTTATGAGTATTATAAAGATGAGAAGCATTTGAAAACAATCCTGGCCCGGGATGCGGAACAAATTCAATGCATTGTTTCTAAAGACGGACATGTTGCCGGTTCTGTTCCTTTCGGAGAAAGTCAATGTCCTATGTTGTGGGATTATGCCGATGGGGTGGATACCATGCAATTCCTGCTGACACTCTGATCAAACAATAAAGTTTCCCTCAGTGTGGCTCATACGCCCCTATGGAAGGAGGGAAAGGGCGGCTCACATTGTTAAGATCAGTAGATATCGGGTTAGAAAGATATCCACCATTGGGGGCTGCGGCTGGTGAGTTGGGGTGTATATTCAGGTTATTATTACCCGGATCATAAAAATTGGGATAGTTAGATGTGTTTGTATTGTTATATAGATTATCAAAAGCGAAATGCATATTTCCAAAAACAGACAATGTACTTGCTATCAGACAATGATCAAAAAGATAACGGAAATGGGTGGTAGCGCTTTGTGCCGAATCCAGTTTTAACTCATCCGTATTAGCTCCATCAATGATGCAATTGTAAAAATGTGCGCTGTCCAGATTCCGGACCCATTTATTATTGTTTACATCGGTATACCAGTTATTAATAACGACAGATGGGGTGCTTCGAGTAGCGGTGGAATAGTAATCGGCAAAACTGCATTGACGGAATGAATAACACCCTCCAATGGTAAGGGCCACCGAATATTGGGTACAATTGGATACGGCTACATTATCGGCTACAATAGTAGAACCACGCGCATAAATACCCGCTACCGACATATTAAAGATACGGGTATTGGTAAGCCTTAGTGTAGGATTACCTGAATGAGCATCTACCGTATCTACAAGCAAACCTACAGAAGCATTTTTAATAATGGCCCAGTCTATTGTATTGTTTTTACTCAAAGCCGAGAGCCAGATATTTCCCCACTGCCCGGGGATACCTGCGTAATCAGCTTCCAGCCGGTCGCCGGCAAAGGTTACCGGATTAGCGTAAGAGCCAGCAACTTGTAGGGTGCCAGCCTTGTAAACCCATAAAACAGCACTGTTATGCATATACACTTTTGTTCCTGGATTCATGGTTAATGTACAACCCGAATCCACCACCAGGTAATTAAAAACAAGGTGCGGTTTGTCGTTTGTCCAGACAGCTCCGCAGGGAACTTCAGAGTAAGGTACCGAAGTTCCATCTGACAAGAGAATGTATTTGTTGGGTTTGTGAAGCCATACATCCTGACCGATGGCTTCCAGAATCACATGCTGGTTATGTCCGTTTACATCAAACAAGATAGAATCGGCCACAATGATCGGGTTGTTGGCACCCAGCGGATTGATGGTCACCTTGACCCATACATACATACTATCCTTGGCCCGGATCTGGATATTCTGCAAACTGGTAAGTAATGGGCTTCCATCCACATTTACCTTATAAGGAGAGTTACTGCCTCCGGCTAAGTGTATATTGCTGATGCTAATAGGTTGATTATAAGGGTTTCGGACAAGGAAATGACGGGTGGTGGAACCGATGGTGGTAAATACCGTATCAAAGAGGAGTGTATCGGCCGAAAACTTAAGACGGGCGGTGGTATCTGTGAGTAGTTTATCTTTACGGCAGGAAAAAAGTCCCTGGCAAAGACAAAAAACAAGTATAAAAACAGAGAATTTCCTCAGCATCCGGCTTTTAATATGCGTTCAAAGATAGTAAACACACTAAGAACGGGTGAAATACATAATTATTTTATGGTAAATACATTGTATTTCACAGGAAAATGCTATTTTTGCCATCCTGAATTTAAAACAGTATAAAATGAAAAAAGGCATTCACCCTGAAAATTACCGGTTTTGCGTGTTTAAAGACATGTCAAACGAATACACTTTCCTGACTAAATCCTGTTCTGATACCAAAGACACTATTGTTTGGGAAGACGGAAAAGAATATCCACTGGTGAAACTTGATATTTCCCATATGTCTCACCCTTTCTATACCGGTAAGATGAAGTTTGTTGATACTGCAGGTCGTATTGATAAATTCCGTACGAAATACGCGAAGAAAGAAACCAAAACAGAGACCAAACAAGACGAAAAATAATATTCATCTTTTTTTGAAATCCCTTTCTGATATTCAGGAAGGGATTTCTTATTTTAGATCCGCCCGGGTATCTCTTCCTCCCAATCTATTTATTGTTTATTTTAGCAGCATATGAGTAAGTCCAGGCCGAAAGCCTCCAAAACTTCTCCTTCTACTATCGTTTCCCGGAATTGGATCTGGCCTGCCGTTATTTTTGCAGCCTCGTTTCTTTTGTATTCCAATTCCATCCATAATTTTTACGCGCTGGATGATGACATCTACACCCGTAAAAATGAATACATCACCGGGCATTCCGAAAATTACAAACATGATTTTGGCGGCTCTGTAGGCCATATCATTCATAACCTTCCCAATATATTCCGCAAAGGATCCCTCATGGGGTTCAACAAACAAAATGATGCCAACTATCGTCCTATTGTATTGCTCGACTTTTTATTAGAGACCACTATTTTAGGGGAGAACCCTTTTGTGAACCATTTTTTCAATGTGTTTTTTTATGCATTGGCCATGGTGGTGTTGTATTGGTTTCTGCTTCGTTTGCTGAAACAGTATAATCCATCTATCCCGCTCATCATTACAGCATTGTTTATGCTGCATCCCATCCATACCGATGTGGTGGCCAATATAAAAAGCCGGGACGAAATTCTGGGTTTCCTTTTTGGTATCGGCAGCCTGCTGCAGGTAATGAAATACACGGAATTGAAGACGCCCAAATACCTGGCCTATGGGGTGCTTCTTCTGTTCTGCTCCATCCTGTGCAAAGAGAATAGCCTGACCCTGCTGGTCATTATTCCTGTCATGGTATTCACCTTCACCGAATACTCCATAAAGAAAGTGATCCTGTTGTGTCTGCCTTTTGCAGGACTGGCACTGGTGTATGTATTTATCCGGGTGAATGTGCTGAGCAGTGTAACCTTTACCCAGAAAATAGACCTGGTAAATAACTCCCTGATGGCTACGGATAATATCTGGGATCGGTATGCTACCAATTTTACCATGATGGGTCGTTATCTGCGTCTGCTTCTTTTTCCGTATTCACTCAGCTGGGATTACTCTTATAATACCTTCCCCATTGTAAGCTGGACTAATTTCCGGGCGTTTGGTGCGGGACTGATTTATCTGGGTCTGGTAGGCTATGCCCTGGTACGGGTTTGGAAAAGAGATGTGTATGCATTTTGCATCATCTTTTATCTCAGCACACTGATTCTTACTTCCAATCTGGTGATTAAAATCCTGGCCACTTTTGCTGAGCGTTTTTTATTCCTCCCGTCTCTTGGGTTCTGTATCGCCCTGGTTTTTTTGCTGGGTAAGATCTTCAAGGTTGATTTGAAAAGTTCCAGGCTTTCTGTTCCTTCCTCACTGAATTATATTATTGTTGCCTTGCTGGCTTTTTATACCATCCGTACCATAACCCGCAGCCCGGACTGGAAAAATAATATCACCCTTTTTGAAGCCGGTTTGCAGACACAGCAGGAAAGCGCGCGTGCACATTTTGCAGTAGCCAGTGAAAAGAGAATTATGGGTGAGCGGGAAGGCAATCCCATGGTAAGACAACCTCTGCTGAATGAAGCGATTGATGAATATGAACGGGGACTTAAGATTTACGATAAGGATCCCGAAATCTATTTCAACATTGGTATTACCTATGCAGATCTCGGAAACAGGGAGAAAGCGGAGGAATATTATAATAAATGTCTGGCCTTACGTCCTTCATACGGAGGGGCGAGAAACAATCTGGGGGTTTATTATTTCAATGATAAAAATTATGAAAAGGCTCTGGAGTGTTTTAAGGGTGTTGTGAAATATGATAGTGCCTATGCCGATGCCTATTCCAATATAGGAGCTTGCTATGATAATACGGGGCTGCATAAAGAAGCCATGGAAGAATTTAAACTGGCTGCAAAATTCAACAAGGATGGAGCCGGTATCTATGATAATTTATCGCGCACCAGTCTCTTTTTGAATGATTCCGTTTCAGCCAGGGCTTATTCGGATAGCGCCAATCAGATCAGGCTTCGTTTGGATTTGCTGAACAGGCAGATTCCCCGTGATGATAAATATCCCTTTACACCTGTTACCATACTTATTTTACTTACGTTAGTTGGTTTTGTAGTTTCTATCTATATTTCCAGTAGCAAAAAAGCACTCTCCTGACTATGGCACTCGATTTTACATTACAGTCCTATCCTTGTGCCGTTTGCGGATGCGCTACCTATACCATGCGGTATGTAATCAAGGGGTTTCATATTGTGCAGTGTACAGATTGCTCGTTTGTGTATGTCAATCCCAGGATTAAAACGGAGGAGTTGTATAAGTTGTATGCCAGTGATTATTTCAATAATACCCAATTCGGTTACGAGAACTATGAACAGAATGCCCGGCTCCGTAAACTGACATTTGAAAAATGGTATTCCCTTATCGTTCCTTATCTTGGAAAAAACAGGGAGAAGGCACTTGATATCGGTTGTGCTTCCGGCGATTTTATTGAAGTGTTGATGCAAAACGGATGGAAAGATGTGGATGGAATAGAGCTGGATCCGGTGATGATTGAGAAATTAAAACAGAAAAAGATTCCGGTTTCCACCATTCCATTGGAGCAACAGGAGATTGTGAAAAAGTACGACCTCATTACCCTTTTTGATGTAGTAGAACATTTGCCGGGTCTTTCCGAAGCGCTTGGTAAATTACATGATTTGCTGGAGGAGGGTGGTATTATTGCCCTTATCACACCGGACTATAGTTCCACGCAACGGAAGGTTTTTGGAAAGAAATGGTTTCAGTTCAAACCCTACGAACACATACAGTATTTTACTCCTGATACCCTGGCCAGGGCATTAAAACCTCATGGCTTGAAAATCATTCATCATTCGGCCAGCGGACAATGTGCAGATGCCGAATTT